>CAZRXE010000824.1:0-3181 GCA_964603695.1 uncultured Heliomicrobium sp. | reverse complement strand
AGCCTGGCTCCCAGCGCGTCAAATTCCGTATAACGAAGCTGATACACGCCCAGCACGACACCGACGCCCAGCACGAAAAGAATCAGGGCGACTTTGTTGCGCTGCGGATTGAGCAACATCAGGCCGAACAACGTGAACAGCGCACAAATGACATAAAGCAGAATGACGACCTGCCGCTGCGTCAAACCGCGCTTCAAAAGCATGTGATGAATGTGACGGCGGTCGCCTTCAAACAGCGGCGCGCCGCTGACGAACCGGCGGCTGAGCGAGATGCAGACTTCAACCACGGGCAGTCCAAAGGAAATCAGCGGAATGGCAACGGCAATCAGCGTCGGGCTTTTTTGCGCGCCGACCAGCGACAGCACGGCTGCCATAAATCCCAGCAGCAAGCTGCCCGAATCACCCAGAAAGATCGTCGCCGGATTGAAGTTGTAGCGCAAAAAGCCAATCACCGCGCCGACCAGGATAATGCTGATGAGGCTGACTTCAGGGTGGTCCTGCGCCAATGAACACAGGAACAGCGACAACAGCGCGAACGCCGAAGCACCGGCGGCCAGCCCGTCAATGCCGTCTATCAAATTGAACGCGTTCGTGATGCCGACAATCCACAACACCGTCAGCGGAAAGCTGAGCAGCGCGGACAACTCCCACCAGCCGCCGAAAGGTGAGGAAAGTCCGCTGATGCGAAATCCGTAGGCATAAAGCAGCGTCGCGGCCAGCACTTGCACGGAGACTTTCATCGCGGCCTTGGCGCCGTGGAAATCGTCATACATGCCGAGCGCGAAAATCAGCGTTCCCACCAGTAATACCACGCCAACATCCTGCCAGTTGTTGAGCAGATTCCGGCTGACCAGTGTTCCCAGCCACGGCGCGACACCGAGCGCGACAAGAAACGCCAGGTAAATGGCCATTCCACCCAAACGCGGCGTCGGATGTTGATGAATTCGTCGCCCGCCATCGGGCCAATCCACAGCGCCCCAGCGCAGCGCCCAGCGACGCACCAGCGGCGTCAGGGCCAGAGTCAACAACAATGAAAGGGAGAATAAGATCAAATACGAACGCATGGTTCACTCCAGGCTGCAACGAGAACAGGGGGACGCTGCGCTGAAAGTACGGGTATTGTTCGGGCATTCTTCCGTGCCCGCCGGCGCGCCGTTTTCGCCGGCAATGCAATCATCTCCGGCAGCCCGCTGAAAAGCCGCCACAAATGATGCATTGCCGAACGGCCCAGCAAAGCTAGGGGCCAAATCATATTCAGAAAAAGAGGAGTTTTGCTTTCGGATCGAAAGTCATCTTTGCCGGTGGGGTCGGGCAAGCAGGCTGAACGTGAAAAGATGGCTTCAGGTCAATTCGCCGGCATCGCGGGCATATTCGTACTGGTATCGCCGGTAGTAGTAATAATCGTACCCGTCGCGTTGCAGGTTCACGTTGTTAAGCACGATGCCGAAAATCTTCGCGCCGACGTTGTAAAGTTCCTGGCGGGCATGCAGCACCAATTCGCGCGAGCTTTTGCCGCCGTGAATAATCATCACCACGCCGTCCACCAAGCGTGACAGCAAGATCGGATCGGTGACGCTGGTGATGGGCGGCGAATCAATCAGGATGTGATCGAAATGGCCGGAGAGTTTTTGCAACATCGCCCGCATCTTTTCCGAACTCAGCAAGTCCGCCGAGTTGGGCGGCACAATGCCGGAGGGCAACACCCACAGATTGGGAATCTTGGTCGCCTGAATGACGTTGTTCAGCATTACGTCACTGGACAGGTAATTCGATAAACCGCGCCGATGATTCAGCCCGAACATTTTGTGAACGCGCGGACGGCGCATGTCGGCGTCAATAATCAAGACCTTCGCGCCCATTTGCGACAGGCAAATACCGATATTTACCGAAGTGGTGGTTTTGCCTTCGCCGGGTTGACTGCTGGTCATCAGAATGGTTTTCGGCGGATGTCCGGCAGCGGCCAGCAGGATGGAAGTCCGCAACATTCTGTAAGCTTCGGCCACGTGCGAAGCTTGATCGCCTTTGGCCAGTGCTTCAGAAGTTTGAATCAGCGAGGCGTTGGCTTTGTTGACTGCCAGTTTCTTTTGCCCCCCCAGACGGCGCGGCGAAGTGGAATCGAATGCCGGAATGACACCCAACGCCGGCAGGTGAACATAACGGTTCACGTCTTCCACTGACTTGATCGTGTTGTCCAGATGATCCAGCAGGAAACAGAGTCCGACACCGGCAAGCAAGCTCAACAGAAACGCCAGCATCACAGAACGAAAACGCAGAGGTCCAATCGGCACAACCGGCACGCGCGCGGGTTCGGCGATATCAACATCCCTGGCTTGCTGCGCGCGTTCGACATCTGCTTGCCGCGTTTTTTGCAGGAAGTCCGTGTAAATCGTTTTAGCAGTCTCCACGTTCGATTTCAGTATGTTGTATTGGATGGCGGTTTGGTTCTGGCGAACGGCTTCGGCTTTGGCGCGGCTCAAGGCGGTTTTCAATGCTACGTCGTCGCGCATGGCGCGCTCGTAATCCGCCTTGAGTTTTTCCGCCAACTGCGAGCGCGTCTTAGTGATTTCTTCCAGCAGAGCGTCTCTCTGGTCTTTGATTTCAACCAATCTGGGGTTTTCATCGCCGTATTTCGCCTTGAGTTGTGCGGCGGCCACGGTTAATTCGCTCAACTTCTTTTCCAGTTCTGTGGTCGCCAGATTTGAAAACGCTTCGGGCAATTGCGCCGTGCGCCCCTGACTGACTTCATCATAAAGATTTTTCTTGAGTAGCAAATCGGTCTCGGCACGCATTGACTGTTCGTACAAATTCGCCAGCTTCGTGGTGGTCAGGTCTTCCTTGCCTTCGTTGGTGAAAATGCCGTTGTTGCGAGTGTAATCGGCCAGCGCCTGTTCGGAGCGTTGCATTTGCGCTTCCAGTTCGCGAGTTGAACGGCTAAGCCAGCCGGAAGTATTGCTGAACGTTTCAGTCTTGCGCAGATAGCTGCGTTCGCTAAAGGTTTTGGCCACACCGTTGACCACGCGCGCGGCGACTTCCGGGTTGGTGTGATTGAAACTCAGCTTGACCAGCTTCGATTCACGAAACTGTTTGACGCTGACGCCGTCGCGCAAGATGTTGACGTAGGGTGCCAGACGTTTGCTTTCTTCAACCGACCGCTGCTGGAACGTCACGTCGCTGAGTTGCT
>CAZRXE010000823.1:0-2522 GCA_964603695.1 uncultured Heliomicrobium sp. | reverse complement strand
AATGGTTGACGAAGACGCTTTGGTGGCGGCGCTGGCTGAAAAGCGGCTGGCCGGCGCAGGGCTGGATGTGATGGCACAGGAACCGCCACCCGCCGATCATCCGCTGTTCAAATTTGACAATGTCGTGCTTACGCCGCATCTGGCGACGATCACCGATCTGGCGTATCGGAATATGTGCGTCGAAGTCGCCACACAGGTCGCACATGTGTTACAAGGCAAACCGCCGGACATCCGTAACGTCCGCAACCCGCAAGTCATCAACCCATGACTCATCAACCAGAAGCGACCACGAAACAACCAGGGCTTTTTATCTGCCATTGATCAGGGAGACGACGATGAAGCACTCAATGCACAACTGGATGAGACCCGAACCGATTGAAACCACGCTCGAACGTCTGCATCGGTTCGGTTACGACGCCATTGAAATCAGCGGCGACCCCGAACGCTACGACACGGACGAGGTTCGCGCGTTGCTGGAAAAATATGAGTTGGAATGCTGGGGCACGGTGACAATGATGTTTGCCGGGCGAGACCTGCTGCACCCGGATGGTTCGGTGCGCGCCGACACGATCAAATATATGAAAGACTGCATCAAGATGGGCAGCGCGCTTGGCGGCAAAATCTTTTGCATCGTGCCTTCGACCGTCGGCAAAGTGAAACCGCTGGCTTCGCCCGCCGAAGAATGGCGCTGGGCGGTGGAAGGCTTGAAGGAAGTCGCGGCCTTTGCTCAAGACCACGGGCTGACGCCGGGCATCGAACCGCTCAATCGTTTTGAAACTTATTTCATCAACCGCCACGATCAAGCGTTGCGTTTGGCCGAAGAAGTCGGCCACGGCATGCGCGTGGTGCTGGACGCTTTTCACATCAACATTGAAGAGGTGGATTGGAAGCAAGCCATTCGCGCCACCGGCGACCGCCTGCTGGATTTCCACGCCGCCGACAACAACCGCCGCCCTTGCGGACAAGGCCGCTACGATTGGTCTGAAGTCGTCACAGTGCTGAAGGAAGCCAATTATCAAGGCCCGCTGACGGCGGAATTTGTCTTGACGCTCGACCGCACGCCGCTGGCCGTGATCGGCGAAAAGCACGAAAGCGATATGCAATTCACCGACGCCGATTTGAAATTCATTCAGGAACACGGCTCCGGCCTGATTCCCGCCGCCGATTACGACCGCGCCGTCGAAGCCAACATCAAACACCTGAAATCCGCCGGAGCCTGAACGATGAATCGCTTTGCCGAAGCCGTCGCCAATATTGCCGCGCAAGGCTGGACGGTGAAAAAAGACTTTCTTCCGCCCGAAGCGATTGCCGCGCTTCGGGCGGAAGCCGAACAGCTTCAGCAAGGCGACGAGTTTCGCAGCGCGGGCATTGGGCGCAGCGGCGGTTACGCTTTGCGCCCGAACATTCGCGGCGACCATATTCTCTGGCTGGACGAACAGGCACCGACCGTGGCGCAAAAAGTTTATTGGGAAGCCATCGAAGAGTTGCGCCGGGAATTGAACCGCGAATTGTTTTTGAGCCTCGCCACATTTGAAGCGCACTTCGCCATTTATCCGCCGGGCGCGTTTTATCAAAAACATCTTGATCGTTTCAGCGACGCCGACGAACGATTGATTTCCTGCACGTTGTACTTGAACGAAAACTGGCTGGTCGAAGCCGGCGGGCAATTGCGATTGTTTTTGCCGGCGGGAAGCGTTGACGTGTTGCCGGAAGCCGGAACCTGCGCGCTGTTTCGCAGCGACACCTTCTTTCACGAAGTTTTACCGGCGACTGAGAATCGTTTCAGTTTGACGGGATGGTTTAGAAGACGTTCGCTGAAGGTATTGTGAATTGGCCGGAACGCGCGAGCAAAGTAGGGATGCAAAACAATTCGAGCATAGACAGAATGCACAGGATTTCTTCAGGATTTTCAGGATCAAGATTATCGAGATAGCTTGAAAAACTTCCTGTTCATCCTGAAAAAAATCCTGTGCATCCTGTCTTTTGGCTCGTGAACTATAACCGCACGATCTTGCCGTCGAAGCGTTCGTCGCGTAGTTCGCGCGTGGTGTTGCGCGTATCCACCACGAGCCTGGCTTGTTCAGCCACCCAGCCGTAATCAATGTTGCGATGATCCGTAACGATGATGACGCAATCGGATTCGGCCACCGCTTCCCTACTCAGCGGAATGCCGCTCATTCGCGAGCCGTTGCCTTCCAGATGAATTTCCGGCACGTAAGGATCGTGGAAGCTGACCGCTGCGCCGAGTTCCTGCAACTTTTCGATGATGGCCAGTGCGGGACTTTCGCGCATATCGTCAATGTCACGTTTGTAGGCCACGCCCATAATCAACACTTTCGATCCATTGACCGGCTTACGCTGATTGTTCAAACCTTTGATCGCCAAGTCCACAACGTGTTCCGGCATGCGCGAATTGACTTCTTCAGCCAGCGAAATAAACCGCGCTTCAAAGCCGTGCATTCGTGCTTTCCACGACAGGTAATGTGGATCTAACGGGATGCAATGTCCACCTATGCCGGGCC
>CAZRXE010000822.1:0-1581 GCA_964603695.1 uncultured Heliomicrobium sp. | reverse complement strand
TGGTCGTCAGCTTCCAGTTTGAAAAGTTTGATGGTGCTCTTTTCCTGCCCGAAAGCGGGCCGCTGAATTTTCAATACGCTCGGCAGCCGTTCAAGTTCGATGGTTCCGTCAACGCTCATATCGGGACGTGCGCCTTGCGGCAACGCGCCTTCCAACGAGACATCCACCACCACTGTGCCGTTGGTCGCCGCCGGATCCACGCGAATAACCTGACCGGGAATGATGCCGTTGCGCGTATCAATGGTTGCGGGCAAGCCGATGCGAATGTCTTTCAACTGCGTTTCGGCGATGCGAACCTGCGCTTTGAGTTTGGTCGGGTCGGAAACGCGCGCCAGTTGCGCGCCTTGTGTGACCTGCTGGCCCACTTCGACGGCTAGTTGTTGCAGCACGCCATGCATGCCCGCGCGGACTCGTAAATCAGCCACTTGTTTGCGGCGCAATTCCACCAGTGCCTTGCGCTGATCCAGCGTGGATTGCGTGACGGCCAATTGTGTCTTCATCGCTTCGGTGGTCATAGCAATGCGCTTTTTTTCCAGTTCATTGCGCGTGGCCAATTCTTCGGCGCGAATTTTGGTGCGCTTCAACACCAGGTCCGAAACCAAACCTTCTTTATTCAGTGTCTGGTTGGCTTCGGCTTCCTGCTTCGCCTGCTGGTAATCGGATTCGACCGTCGCGGCGGCGGCGCGCTGATTCAGCAACTGGGTTTCCAGGTCAACTTTGCGATTGTTGTATTCAGCTTCGGCGGATTTGTACTGCAATTCGGCGTCTTGCAGTTGCTGCTGCAATTCCTGATTGCTCATTTCAAAAATCACGGTGTCCGGCGTGACAGTTGTGCCGGGCTGCACCATTCGCTTTTCGACGCGCCCGCTGGTCACTGCCGGAATCCAGACGATGTTTTCAGGAACCAGCGTGCCCAGCCCTTTGACGTTGCGAATCATTTCGCCCTGTTTGACCGGGTCAATGATGACCGTCGAACGTTCGACGGTTTGGGCGGCGGGTTTCAACCGAGCCAGCGCCACGCTGATTGCGCCAATCGCACCCAGCGTCAATACGATGTACACAATCCGGCGAATCTTGCGATTCCGCGCTACTGATTTATCACGAGGTTTATCCATAACTCACTCTCCAGCCCACGCCTGCCGGCGTGACGATTTTCCACTTTTCGGATTTATTGCGAGTACAGCCTTAGCCAATTTCCGTGCCAGCCGGAAAAACAAGGTAAATCGCCGCGCTGCTGAACTTACCGTTTTGACCCCTATGGCGAACTTAAAAAGCTTGTCCGCTTCTGGGAAATCGCTTTCCCGGAATTGAAATCTGATAAAAGAGAAGACTTTTGCTCGCCGCTGACGCCTTGATTCAAGACAAATCCACCGTATCGTGCAAACAATTCAGACACACATTCGATATGGGAACCATCCGCTCCTCGAATGAATTAGCAAGGCTCTGATAACTACTGAAATATTTGAATTTAACCGGTACAACGATTCTAATTTTCGAGAGCGACTCCACGGCATTGAGCTTGCAAACTGCGAGTCATCTCAATCCCACTTCCCCTAAATTTCAACTCGACACTTTAGGAGG
>CAZRXE010000821.1:0-2858 GCA_964603695.1 uncultured Heliomicrobium sp. | reverse complement strand
GCCTCTTCGGTGGCGCGGCGCAATCTGGTGTCTTCGATGTCATCGGGCGCGGGCAGATGAACCTGCAAAGAGCCGTTGCCGTTGTGCGCGGCGTGATTGGCCAGTCGCTCGAATTCGGAAGCTTCTTCGATTTGTTCAAAGCGCGAAGTCTGGCGCTTGCGATCAATGAAGCATTGGTAAACCACCGCGCGCAGCCAGCCGCCCAAACTTCCGCGACCGGAATAATGCGCCAGCTTGCTGATGCGGCGGTCACCGTCGGTGCGAATGCCGAACAGTTCGCCGTAAACGAACTGCACCACGTCCTCAGCTTCAGCGTCGTCTTTGGTCAGGGCGCGGGCGGCGGCTTGCATTGAATGGCGATACTCAATCTCGAATTTTTCCCAGCCGGAGCTATCTCCATTTTCGCAGGCGATGGCCAGACATAATTCTTCGGCCTTGACGCCATTAAGGAAGTCTTTCGCATCGCCTTCCGCTTCGCCAGAACGCACTGCGATAGCCGCCAATCGCTCGGCGAATTCTTGTTCGGTGACGCCGTAATGCTTTGGGACGCCCTTCCAGAGCGCCGTTATCAGCTTGGCGTGACGCGCGATGAAATCTTCTATTCTCATCTCAGCATTGTTTGCAATTTGACGGCCTCGGGAGTGTGAAGCCGTTTCGCATTCTAAAGCCATCGTTGCCAGATTCAAACTAAACTTTTGAATCAGTGGCGTGAACGATGCTGATTCCGTCGGCGAATTCCGCCACGCGGACGGCTTGCACCGCGCCATCGAGTTTTTCGCCTTCACGAACCGCGCGCCCAATGTGAAATTCGCGTATGCCCGCCGGTCGCAGCAGGGAAATCGCTTCGGCATCGGTTCCGCCGCCAACCAGCATTTCAATTTCCGGTAACGCGGCGCGTTGCCAGACAGTGAAGCTTTCCACTTTGTCCGCCCACGGAGCCGCGCCGCCGCTGGTCAGAATTCGGTCAATCTGGCGGTACAATTTCAGTTCGGCGATGGCCTGCAACGGATCGGCGAGTTCTTCAAAAGCGCGATGAAAGGTAGCTTTCAAATTCGGCGCGCAAGCCAGCACTTTGGCGAGCAGGGCGTGGTCAATCCTGCCGTTTTTCAAAAAGCCCATCACCAAGCCGTCAACCTTCAAGTCGGCGAATTCCTTTGCGCGGATGCAAAGCCGATTGATTTCGGCTTCATCGTTGATTTCAAACGGCTCGCTTTCGCGTAGCATCACGCGCAGCGGCAGGCTGACTTTTGCGGCGATTTCGTGAACCACTTCCGGAGGCGGCGTTAATCCACCGACTTCGTAATGACTGATGACTTCCAAACGATTCGCGCCGCCGCGCGCGGCGGCAATGGCGTCTTCGACTGAACAGACGATAATTTCCAACATAAATTCTCAATAGATGTTCTGGCAAAGTTTAAATGACCTGGGCTTGTGCCCGCCCGCCGATTGATGCGGCAGGCACACTTCAGCTTCAGCCGCCGTCTTACGCGAGGCAGCGGCTGAAGTGAATTAGGCCGACGATGGCGCTTGCCACCGTCGGGAAAATGCCACGGGCCATCCGGTATTGATCGCGCTGGATACGAAATCCCTTGACGCGCAGGATACCGTGTTCGACACACACGCGTTGTTGGGAAATTTCCCGGTCGCGCTCTTTTGGCGCTGGTGTCAGTTCACCGCCTTTTGGTTTCTTGGTCGGGGTGGTCATCTCGGGATGCCTTTGATCGGCATACGCTTTGTCGCCCAACAGCGGTATTTCACGCAGCGCCTCCGGTAGTTTATCCGGGAGTTGGCTCTCTTCATAAAGCTTGGTGTCGGCCTTCGGACCGCGATGACCCGCATCAATGTCGAGGATTTCGCCTTGACCGTCGGTTCTGCCCTCTAACGAACTGGTCAAGGTTCATAAACTGATTGGGTTTTGCTCCGTAGCTCTTCATGGTTCAAAGAAGTATGTCAGAAGGTTGCAGACTTTCCAGAACATCTAAGGATTATCGTGGTACTAGCTAAGGAGTTTTCCGGAAGGTATAGATTCGTGATTGGCGGGCTGCAACTAACAAACCAGATGAGGCCCGCGCAAGCCTTCCGGCTGATTCTGTCAAGGCCGTGAGAAGTCAGAAGGAGTTACATGGCGGTTTGCGAGTCAACGTAAATGTGCGATGATTCGCGCTCAATCCGCTGCGGTGAATTCCAATAACAAACTTCGACAATTTTTCAGGCAATGATCCATTGCTGTTTGGCCACTGAAGGAGGCAAAGATCATGGTTTCAAGGCGAATGCTCGCCATTTTCTTGTTGGCAGTGACGGCGCTGACCGGCATTGCGTGCAGTAAGAAAGAAGAAGGGGCAGCTCCGGCAAGTTCCGCCGCGACGTGGAAGCCGTCTGGCAACGAAGGCAATATCACCGGTGCTATTGCCTTCAACGGCGCGACGCCCGCGCCGCGCAAACTCGATACGTCAAATGACAGCGCCTGCGGCGAAACCCTGGCCGATGATGTGTTGGTCAAGGACGGCAAGTTGCAAAACGTCCTTGTTCACGTCAAAGGCGGATTGCCGCAAACGATGTTTGACGTCCCGGCAACTGAAGTCGAACTCGATCAAAAAGGCTGTAAATACTCGCCGCGCGTGCTTGGCATTCAGGCCGGGCAAACGCTGAAAGTCATCAATTCCGACGCCACCACGCACAACGTCCATCCCGTACCGAAAGTGAATCGAGAATGGAATGAATCGCAGGCCAAAGGACAAGGCCCGATCACCAAAAAATTCAGCAAGCCGGAAACGCAGATTCCAGTCAAATGCAATTTGCATTCGTGGATGACGGCTCATATCAGCGTGCTGTCGCACCCGTTTTACGCCGTCAGCGCC
>CAZRXE010000820.1:0-2979 GCA_964603695.1 uncultured Heliomicrobium sp. | reverse complement strand
AATCGTTCATCGGAACCCTCCACAAAAAAGAATTGAATGCCGGAGGAGAAGATAGGAAAGGAAGGTGCCTGGCGTCACGCCGCCTTGCCGAAACAGCGGCGGCCAATCGAGCAAGTCACGCCCGCTTACCGCTGGGACACGATGCCCGTTCCAAAGCAACCTGTAAAACCGATTGGTAATCGGCTACTGGCGGCGCTGTCTCAAACTGAGCAAGATCGGCTATTGCCTAATATGGAATTAGTTTCGCTGACTTTGGGACAGGTCATTTATGAATCCGGCGGACGGATGTCTCATGTCTATTTCCCGACAGAGGCCATCATCTCTTTACTCTACCTGATGGAAAACGGCGCGACAGCGGAAATAGGCGTGGCGGGCTGCGAGGGAATGGTCGGCGTTGCGCTGTTTATGGGCGGCAACACAACGCCGAATCGAGCCGTCGTGCAGAGCGCAGGCGGTGCATACAAGATGAAAGCAAAAGCCTTACAAGACGAGTTCATTAAGGGCGGCACATTTCAACATTTGCTGTTGCGCTACACACAGGCGTTAATCACTCAAATCTCCCAAACAGCAGTATGCAACCGTCTTCATTCCATCGAACAACAACTCTGCCGTTGGTTACTACTCAGCTATGACCGCTTATATTCGGATAGGTTGGTGATGACGCATAATCTGATCGCCAACATGCTGGGCGTGCGCCGCGAAGGCATCACGCTTGCGGCCAAGCACCTGCAAAAACAAGGGGTGATTTCTTATGTTCGCGGAACGATCACACTGCTCGACCGGCCCAAGCTCGAAACCATGGTTTGCGAATGTTACCAAGTCGTCAAAAACGAATACGACCGTTTGCTCGGCTGACGCCCCTCGTCACTGCTTGCCGGTATATGTGCGATAACGCATATACCGGCAAGCAATGACTTGATAATATCCCGTTTCCATCTTACTCACAGCAATAGTTCATCATTCGACATTGGGAGCGGGCCGAGTGCCTTTTCCTTATGCCGTCTGTTGGGTTCCCCAAGTATGACGGCAAAAAGAAAAGGTTAAGTTTCATGTCCCAATCCGCAAATTCCGGGAAGCCGGTAACCAACCAATTGCTCGCGGCCCTAAGCCGCCGGGAATACGAACGACTGCGCCCGCATCTGGAAGAGTTCACGCTTTCTTTCGGAGAAATTCTTTATGAAGCCGGTCATCCCATTCGGCACATCTATTTCCCCGAACAGGGCATTGTTTCTTTGCTCTCGATGGTCGAACAGCATTCGACTCTGGAAGTGGGGATCGTGGGCAATGAAGGAATGGTCGGTCTTCCGATCTTTCTGGGAGTCTCCAATTCACTCAATCAGGCATTGGTGCAGGGGGCGGGAAGAGCGCTGAAAATGACGGCTCAGGCATTTCGAAAACACATTGGATATAGCGGCCCATTGCCCGATTTGCTCCGTCCTTATACCCATTCGCTGCTGGCGCAAATTGCTCAGACCGCTGCCTGTAACCGCTTCCACAATGTGGACGCGCGGTTGGCCCGCTGGCTGCTGATGACTCACGACCGCTTGGAGTCGGACAAATTCCAACTGACGCAAAAATTTCTTTCCGACATGCTGGGCGTGCGCCGCGAAGGCGTCACCACTGCCGCCGGCGCGCTCCAGCAGAAAAAGCTGATCCATTACGTTCGCGGCCGGATTACCATCCTCAATCGGACTGGTCTGGAAGCGGAATCCTGCACGTGTTATGAGATCGTTAAACTGGTGAAATAACGCGCCAGATGTCTTGAATTCCCAAACAGCAAGCAAAAAATCCTGAAACCGATTTCGGCGCTGTGCCGAGTTCCGCTATCCCCCCCCAACTGGAGGTTGATATGCAATTTCACCTCAATCGAATCCTCTGCGTCGAAGACGATGAAGATTCATGTCTGATGATGAAAGTTCTACTGGAAATGTGGAACTATGAAGTGGTGCTGGCACGATCCGCCGCTGACGGTTTCCGCCTGGCGCAGAGCGAGTACTTCGCTTTGTACTTGCTTGATACCAGCCTGCCGGATGAATCGGGAATTGAGCTATGCAAGCGCATTTGCGAACTCGACAAACACGCGCCGGTTGTTTTTATTTCCGGCCATGCGTATGAAGCCGATAAGTTGCGCGGAGTAGAAGCCGGCGCGCTCGCTTACCTCACCAAACCAGTAAATTTCGATTTGCTGCAAGAAACGATGGTGCGGCTGATTGATAAATCATTGAGCAAAAATTTCATTGCTGCCTGAAGTGGTAGGTTGCGGCCTGATGGAAAAGCATTTGGGGAAACTCTCTTCCCCTCACCAAACAAATACAGGAGAAAAAATGACGAGTATCCAACGGGAACGGATTGAAGCAATGGCACGTGAGGCAAAAGTAATTCGAGACCTTTGGTTGCGCGAGCGGGAAGCGGCGCTGGCAACGCAGATCTCTGCTAATGCCGCGATCATGCAGAAGTGGAAAGGTCTCGACAATCAGAACAAGACGCAGTCGGAAATGATGCCACTCAGTTTCAGACACCGAGGGTGAAAAACAACTTTGGCAATCACCAACATCTCTGAAGAGGCATTCCCTGTGGAATTCATTGATCGGATCACGACAGATCGTTAAAGGGAGATAGAAGCATGATTCAGGAGAAACCTGAAGTTGACCGGTTTAAGGAACGGATGGGCAACTCGCTGCGACAGGAAACTCTTCATTCGCGTGCCATCAAGTTTGCGAAACACGATAACGTTTATACCTGTGGAGACAAGGACGGGTTGATCTACTTCATTGAAAGCGGGCAGGTCAAACTGCTCATGCTCTCCCCTAATGGCAAGGAGTGCTTGTTGGCCATCCTTGCTCCGGGAGATATTTTCGGCGAATTATGCCTTTCCGGGATAAACGCGCGGTTGGAAACAGCGACGGCGATGGAAGACACGGTTATTAAACAAATCCCCCGGCCAAGGTTCTTTGAACGCCTGAACCGCGATTCGCTGCT
>CAZRXE010000819.1:0-9456 GCA_964603695.1 uncultured Heliomicrobium sp. | reverse complement strand
CAACTGCTGTTTATGCCACTTTACTATCTGGTCATCGCCACGCCGTTTTTCTGCTCAGGTTTGGCGTTGGCGTTGCTGTTCACACGCGGGACAAAACAGATCAATCGGTTGTATGCATTTGATCTGGTTGGCGCGGGCGTGGGCTGTGCCGCGCTGGCAGTTGTGATGCCGAAGTTTGGCGGCTCTGGTTCGGTCGTCATTGCGGCGATGTTGGGAACGCTGGCGGCGGCGGTTTTCGCATTCCGGCAAGCGCGCGCGCTGGCAGGTGCCAGCCTGGTTTTGAGCGTGGGGTTATTCGTTTTGGCTTTTACGGCAGAGCGGTTTTTGCCTATCAATGTGACGACGTTGAAAAATCCCTTGCCTTATCCGCCGATGTTTACGGCCTGGAATACCTTTTCGCGGATTGATCTGTTTGAGCGGCCTGGAAACCCCGAAAAAGGATTTCCCGCGATGCGCCGGTTTGTGTACGACGCAGGCACGGCAGCAACCGGCAGTCAGGATTTGCGGCCAAACGTGCGCGAGTACCTGAAACAGCATCCTGACGACAACGACTATCCTTCCGGCATTGCTTACCTCGGCAAACAAAAGCCGAGCGTGCTCGTCATCGGCAGCGGCGGTGGGGCTGAGGTGCTGGACGCGCTGCATTATGGCGCGCGTTCGGTGACGGCGGTTGAAATCAATCCGATCATCAACGATGTGGTCAGTCGTCAGATGGCTGATTTCTGGGGCGGATTGTTCAACCAACCCGAAGTCAAACTGATGACGGAAGAAGGCCGCAGTTTCGTGCGGCGTTCGCACGAAACCTATGACGCGATTATTTCCGTGCATACGATCAGCAACGCGGCGGTGGCTTCGGGGGCGCTTTCACTCTCGGAAAATTACGTGCTGACGCGCGAAGCGTTTGAAGATTACTTCGACCACCTTGCGCCGGATGGCGTGATTTTCTTTACGCGCCCTGAGTCGCATATCGGACGTCTTTTCGCCACGGCACGCGAAGCCTTGGAACGACGCGGCGTCACGAATCCCGCCGCACATTTTTACGCCTATCGCCTTCCGCCGAGCGCTCGGGAAAAAGAATTCTTCGGCCAAAATCGCCCCGCATTTGAAGCGGGCTTCCTCGTCAAAAAAGCTCCGTTCACCGTTGACGAACAGCGAAAAATGGAAGCCTTGCTGGGCGTCGGTCAGCCACCGCGAGAAGAAAATCTGCCCGCACCCGAAACCCTGTATTCATTGACTGAACCGCAGGCTGGCAGCCTTTTGCACACGATCCTGACAACGCCGGATTTGCCTGCGTTTTACCGAACGCAAGTGCGGCAATATGAACCGGCAACCGATGATCGTCCGTTTTTCAATCACCACACGCGCTGGTCGAGCATCAACTGGCAGACGTTCAAGGAACTGTTCACGCACAAAAAGCTCGGTATGCTGATGCTGGGCGATTTGCCAGTTGCGGAAATTTCCCTGCTGGTGTTGCTGGCACAAACGATTTTGCTGGCTGCCGTGTTGATTTTTCTGCCGCTGGCGAAGTTTTCGCGTGAAGGTTTGCGCGTGCCGAACCGCTGGCGGTTGCTGCTGTACTTTGCGGCGCTCGGTTTTGGCTTCATCACGATTGAAATGGCTTTACTTAGTCATTTCACCTTGTTTCTGGGGCAGCCCGTTTACACCTACGCGGTCATTCTGGCCAGCTTGCTGGTATTCACCGGCATTGGTTCATACCTGACCGGAAACCTGGTTGCCCAGCCACAGCGCGCTTTGCAGAAAATCGTGCCGCTTGTCTTGTTGATGATTCTGCTGACTTCGCTGGGCACACCGTTGCTGTTTTCGGCGGCGCTTGGACTGGCGCTGTGGATGCGTGTGTTGCTGGCGGTGATTGTGCTGGCGCCGCTGGGCATTTTGCTGGGGATGCCGTTTCCATTGGGATTGCGCCTGGTGTCCGAAGAAGCCGCGGCCTTGGTGCCCTGGGCTTGGGGCGTCAACGGATTTTTTACGGTGATTGGGACGGTCAGTGCGCTGATGATCGGCATGACATTTGGATTCAAAGTCGCGCTCCTGGTTGGGGCGCTGTGTTATTTGATTGCGCTGGCAGCAATCAGGTTTCGCATCGGCAGGTTTCGCATAGGCAGGTTTCGCAAAGGAGTTGAATATGCGTAGCATAAATTGGACGCGAAAAGTCGTTTGCGTTCTGGCAACGTTGGCGCTGGCGGCGTTTTGTTTGGATGCCATTGACGTAAACGGCCAGCGGTCGCCGCGGCGGCGGCGCGAACAGCGTTACGAGTTCACGGGTATCGTCAAATCCGTGGACAAGCCTAAACGGCGCGCGACGATCAAACACGACAAGGTGGAAGGGTTGATGGATTCCATGACCATGCCGTTTCTGATCAAGGACGAAAAAGCGTTGAACGAAATCCAGCCCGGCGACCGGATCAAGGCGACGTTGGTTTCCACGGACGATGGCGCGCAATGGCTGGAAAAAGTTCTAATCATAGGCAAAGCCAGTCAGGCGAACGTTCCGGCTGAACCGGCAACCGAAACGATCACGCCATCGGTGCTGATGGGCGAGTCGGGGCCGCGCACGCCGCCGCCTTCGCGGTTCGATACTGCCCCCGATGCGTTGTACACCTGTTCGATGCACCTGGATTACCGCGCCGCCAAATCCGGGAAATGTCCACGCTGTGGCATGGCCTTGGTTTCCATCGAACCCGGCATCCCGGAAGAGTTCGATCTGCAAATGAACGTTCTTCCCCAAATTCCACAACCTGGCAAACCGTTGCGATTGCGCTTTGCCATCTTCAATCCGCGCACAGGTGACAAGGTCAAAAATTTCGGGTTGATGCACGACCGACTCTTTCACCTGTTTTTGATCAGCCAGGACTTGAGCGATTTTCAGCACATTCATCCGCGCCGGCTTGCCGATGGCAGTTTTGTCGTGAACACGACGTTACAAAAGGCCGGGCTGTACAAAGTCTACACGGACTTTTATCCGCTCGAAGGCGCGCCGCAAGTGTTGCAAACCAATCTTTCAGTGGCCGGCTGGACAGGAGACGTGATTGCCGGACAAGCGAAACTGACGCCGGACAAGGCGCTGACCAAAGTGGTCAAGGGATGGACAGTGATGCCCGCCGAAGCCGACAAACTGGGAGTCAACCTGCGAGCGCTGGAATCCAAACCGGCAGGCGAGCTGAACGTGGAGCTTGCAATTGAACGTCCGCCGCTGTTCAGCGGACAAAAATCCACGCTCAAATTCCACCTGACCGATGCCGCGACCGGCCAACCCGTGCGCGACCTGATTCCGTACCTGGGTGCGTGGGGGCACGCGCTGATTCTGAGCGAAGACCAAACCGACGTAGTGCATTCGCACCCGGAAGAACAAATTGATTTCGAAGACGATCCCGCCACGCAACGCGGCGGGCCGTCGCTTTCGTTTGACGCGCTGTTTCCAGCGCCCGGCAATTACCGCATCTGGACGCAGTTTTTGCGCGGACGCCAAATCTTTACCGTTTCGTTCGATTTACAGGTCGAACGAATCCGCTAACTGTTAACCAACCTGTATTCACGGAGGAAAACATGAATCATAAAATCATCAAAGCAAGCATCGCTTTTACACTGACAGCCTTTCTGCTGTTGGCTTCAACCAAGACTCAGGCGTATCCGCCGTTTGTCAAACAGTCTGCCAAATTCGGCGCGAAAGATTGCACTTTCTGCCACACCAAACCCGAAGGCGGCGAAGGCTGGAACAAACGCGGCGAATGGTTGATGGCCGAAAAAGACAAACGCAAAGCCGATGCGGTGGATGTCGCCTGGCTGAGCGAGTTCGGCGACAAGGCGACTGTAACGGCAACTTCGACAGCTCAGGCCAATGACAAATGGGCGGAGTTGGACGCCTATCACGACGTTATGTCGCAGACCTTCCATCCGGCGGAAGAAGGCAAGCTGGCTCCGATTCGCAAACGCGCGGGCGAACTGGCCGACAAAGCCAAACAATGGCTGGATTCCAAACCGCCGAAAGTTTACGACACGGCGGATATCAAAGCCTTGCTGGTCAAACTCAATGCAGAATCAAAAACCCTGGCCGACAGCATCGCCAAGGGCGCAAACGACGAACAGGTCAAAAAAGACCTGACCGCTTTGCACGACCGTTTTCACGAAATCATCGGCGCTTGCCGCGACGAGAGAAAGAAACAACTGTAGTTTTCAAAGAAGGAGGGAGTTTTTTCAAATGTTAAACAATCTTTGGGCGCAAACTTTGCGCCGGGCACATTTCTTATTTTTGCTTCCGGCATTGGCGTTGTTGGCGTCAACGGCTCAGGCGCAATCAGCAACCGGCTCGCTCGCGGGAGTCGTCACGGACGAGCGCGGCGCTGCTGTCGCTGGTGCGTTAATCACCATGACGGACATTGCCAAAGCCGTCGAGAAAAAATCCGTCACAAACAGTGAAGGGCTGTTTGTTTTAGCCCAGCTAGCGCCGAGCCGTTATCAAGTGAAGGTCACGCAAACGGGATTTGCCGAGGCTGAATTTTCAGCCTTGGTTTTGAATGTGGGCGAGCAAATCAATTTGCGGGTTCAATTAAAAGTCGCGCAAGTTGGCGCATCCGTTACGATCATCGAAGCCTCCGCGATTGGGAATTCACCAGCGGTCGCGACTGTGGTTGAACGCCAGTTCGTTGAAAACCAACCACTCAACGGCCGCAGCTTTCAAACGCTGGTCGAGCTTTCGCCGGGCGTCGTGATTACGCCATCCAACCTCGTGACGCCGGGACAGTTTTCCGTCAACGGGCAACGCGCAAGCTCGAATTACTTCACGGTTGACGGCGTCAGCGCGAATTTCGGTTCTACGGCTTCGACCACATTGTATGAAACGGCAGGCGGCGGCGTGCCCGCTTATTCTTCGCAAGGCAGCACGGCAAGTCTGGCATCGGTGGATGCCGTGCAGGAGTTCGCCATTCAGACTTCGACCTACGCCCCGGAATTCGGACGCCAGCCCGGCGCGCAAGTCCAACTCGTGACGCGCTCCGGCACGAACGACTGGCACGGCTCGCTGTTCAATTACCTGCGCAACGATGTTTTCGACGCGAACAACTTCTTCGCGAATGCCAACAACTTGAAACGTCCGCCCGTGCGGCAAAACGATTTTGGCGGTGTGCTGGGCGGCCCGGTGCATTTGCCGAAAAAGGTGTTTGGCCCGCTGGGGTATGACGGTCGCAATCGAACGTTCTTTTTCTTCTCTTATGAAGGCGTCCGGCTGCGCACGCCATTTGTGACTGTACCGTTGCAAGTGCCTTCGCTGGCTGCGCGGCAAAACGCAACGGGTGTTTTGCGCGATATTCTGAATGCTTTTCCGTTGCCGACCGGCGCACCATCGGCGGCCACACCGAACACCGCGCCTTATCAGGCAGCTTTTTCCAAGCCGTCCTCGCTTGACGCAACCAGCTTTCGCGTAGATCAAACATTCGGCACAAAGGTTTCCATCTTTGGCCGTGTGAATCACGCGCCATCCGTCACCGACGAACGGGCGCGCTTTTGCGCGGCGAGTTGCGTCGCGCGGCTCGACCATACAACGGACACCTACACTGGCGGCATCACGCTCGCGTTGACGCCACGGCTGAGCAATGACTTGCGGTTGAATTACAGCAAGGCGGGCGTGAATCAGTCGTACTTCATTGACAGTTTTGGCGGAGCCATCGTGCCGCCGAATTCCAGTTTGTATCCGTCGTTCACCTCCGGGCCGCAAGGTTACATTTACATCGAAGTTGATCCTTCCGGCGAAAACACCATCAGCGACGGCTTGTTCTCCGATCAACGGCAACGCCAATTCAACGTCGTAAATAATTTGTCGTATGCAGCAGGCGCGCACACGTTGAAATTCGGCGTGGATTATCGGCGGTTGGCACCTAGCGCAGACAGCGGAACGTATCGCCGCAACTTTATCTTTCCCAGCATCACGTCTTTGGTCGGTGGCGTAGCGCCTTCGGCTTCGATTGTGGCGTTGGATGCCGTGCTGCGTCCGGTGTATCAAAACTTTTCGGCCTACGCTCAGGACACGTGGCGCGCGACGAAGCGGCTCACGTTCACCTATGGCTTGCGCTACGAAGTGAATCCCGCGCCTTCGGAGCAAAACGGCAGAGAACCTGTCACGGTCACGACCTTGAACGCGCCGACGACGCTCGCGCCACGCGGGACGCGGTTTTACGAAACGACGTTTAACAACTTTGCGCCGCGCGTCGGCGCGTCTTATCAACTTTCCGAACGTTGGGGGACGCTGTTGCGCGGCGGCTTCGGCGTGTTCTACGACCTGGGCTACAGCTTCACGGGCACGGCGTTCAGCACCACGCTGTATCCGAATGCACGCACGTTGGCTCTGACGAATCAGCGATTCGATGCGGCCACGGCGACAGTTCAGCCTCCGCCCGTGAGCGCGAATCCGCCGTATCCGCGCATCTTCGCCTATCAACCGGACTTTAAGCTGCCGTACACGCTGCAATACAACCTGACTATTGAACAGCCGCTGGGCGCGCACAACGTCATCACGCTGGCCTATGTCGGAGCCAACGGCGAACGGCTCGGACGGGTGACGACGCTGACGAATCCGGGCTTTTTCACGCGCATTGATGCCGTCACCAACGATGCGACATCGGATTACCACGCCTTCCAGGCGCAATATCAACGACGCTTTGCCAAAGGCTTGCAGGCGCTGGCTTCTTACACGTTGGGCAAATCGCTCGACATTGTTTCCGAAGAATCGTTTCAAAATCGCCAGTCGCCGACGGGGCGTTTCAATCCATTACAGGATCGCGGCCCGTCCAGCTTTGACGTGCGACATGCATTCAACGCGGCGGTGAGTTACGCGATTCCGACGCCGTTTGCGAACGGCGCGGGCAAGGCGATTTTTGGCGGCTTTGGCATAGACGGCATTGTTCGCGCGCGTTCGGCCACGCCGGTCAACGTGCTTTCAGGCCGCGATCCTTTCGGCCTGGGATTCACGACGGTGGCGCGTCCTGACCTGATTGCCGGACAGCCGTTGTACTTGTACGACGATTCTTTCGCCGGCGGAAAACGTTTCAATCCGGCAGCGTTTGACGGCGCGAAGCCTTTAGCCGAAGGCCGTCAAGGCACGCTGGGCAGAAACGTCTTGCGTGGATTTGGCGCAACGCAATTAGACCTGGCCTTGCGGCGGCAGTTTCATCTGACAGAAAAGGTCGGCCTGCAATTCCGCCTGGATGCCTTCAATCTGTTCAATCACGCGAATTTTGCGAACCCGAACGGCGTGCTGAGCAGCGGCAATTTCGGGCGCGCCACACAAATGCTGGCGAGCGGCCTGGGCGGGTTGAGTCCGTTGTACCAAATCGGCGGGCCGCGTTCATTGCAATTGGCGTTGAAGCTGAATTTCTAAACATACCAGCAATTCTCAGTTTGGCCGTGTACAGCGGACTGTTAGTCCGCTGTAGGCTTCGTGCCGGAGACGCCTGGGCAAGAACCAAAGGACTTGCCTTGCCAGACTTCAGCGGACTAACAGTCCGCTGTACAAACCGAGAATTGCTGTAAACATACAGCGCGAGTCGCATTGCGCTGTGAAAAGCGACTCGCGCTGGTTTTCATAGAAGGAGAAATTCTTTGAGGAACCGAAAGATCAATCAGAAGTTTGTCGCGCAGAAGTTTGTCGCGACGCTTGTGCTGGGCGTCTTGCTAAGCGCGGCTGCCCAGGCACATGACCTTTTTTTCAAGTTCACAAGCTACTTTCTGAAGCCCAACACCAGGAACGTCGTGCGTTTGCTCAACGGCACTTTTCGCCGCAGTGAAAACGCCGTGACGCGCGACCGGATGGTGGATGTCAGTCTGGTCAATGGAAGCGGCGAGCGCGCTCATCCGCCCTTGACTGACTGGCGCGATGAAGGCCAGACCGCTGTGCTCAATGTGCCGACTGGGGAAGCGGGAACTTACGTGCTGGGTCTGTATACCAGACCGCGCGAGTTGGCGATGAAGGCGGCGGCTTTCAATCATTACCTTGAGCACGAGGGCGTGCCGGACATCCTGTCCAAGCGTAAGGAAAAAGGCGAACTGAAAAAGGATTCGCATGAACGTTATTCCAAACACGTGAAAGCCGTGTTTCAAGTCGGCGACAAGCAAACCGACACGTTCAAAACGGCGCTCGGCTATCCGGTCGAAATCATTCCGCAACAGAATCCCTATTCACTCAAAATCGGACAGGCGCTCGAAGTGCTTTGCCTGAAAGACGGGCAGCCGCTAGCAGGGCAGTACGTGCTTGCCGGGCGCGAATTCAATGGACAGATGTTCAATTTGCCGGGAAGAAAGACGAACGAACAAGGTCTGGCGCAAATCCCGCTAAAAGGCGCGGGAAAGTGGTACGTCAAGTTCATTCACATGTCGGAAAGCAGTGAAACTCCGGTCAATTACGAATCCAAATGGGCAACACTGACTTTTGAGATTCGCTAACACCAACCATCTTGCCTAAAAGCAAGAACAACCTAAGGAAAGGACGTTCGAGATGACTCAACTCACCAATAAAATCAAGCTATCGTTTCTGGTCGGCATTTTTCTGTGTGGTCTGGCCGTTGCTAAGTTGCCAAATATGGAAGCGCACGACGGACACAAGAAAGGCCACGCGCCGGCGACGGCCAAGCGGCTGCGCAACCCTGTTGAACACAACACCGCCAACATCGAAAACGGCAAGGCGCTTTACGACGCAAACTGCGCCGGTTGTCACGCCGCCGACGGCAAAGGCGAAAAGTACAACAAGACGGCCAAGGTCAAAGTTCCAGACCTGAAAAGCCATTACGTGATGAAACTGACCGACGGCGAAATCTTCTATGTCATCACGCACGGCATCAAAACCAGCGGAATGCCCGGTTACAAGCTGAAAGCGAGCGACCGCGAACGCTGGCAGATGGTGCATTACGTCAAACATCTTGGCATGAGCGAAGACGATCACGCGGCCATGACAAGCGGCGGAATGCAGGACGTTGCGTTGAAGTTCAAACCAATGGTCGGCGATAAACCGTTCACCTGCGGGCAAAGCTACGAAGGAATCGGTTCGACCAGTTCCAAAATCACGCCGACGGATTTTCGCTTTTACGTTCACAACGTTCGGATGATTGACGCCGGCGGCAAGGAAACTCCAGTCGCGCTCGAACAGGACGGCAAATGGCAGGTGGACAATCTGGCGCTGCTGGATTTTGAAAACGGCAGCGGCCCTTGCGCCAACGGAACCGCAGATACCAACGAAGTCATTAAAGGCAAAGTCCCGGCGGGCAAATACGTCGGCGTGAAATTCGCCGTCGGTGTGCCGTTTGAACGCAACCACGCCGATCCGGCCAAAGCGCCTTCGCCATTGAATCTGACGCAACTGTTCTGGGTTTGGAATTCGGGCTACAAATTCGCGCGCATCGAAATGCAAACCACAGGCTTGCCCAACGGCTGGATGTTGCATCTGGGCAGCACGGG
>CAZRXE010000818.1:0-22463 GCA_964603695.1 uncultured Heliomicrobium sp. | reverse complement strand
TTTTCCTAAATCGCGGCCTGCCCTTTTGCTAGGGCGCGAAGAAGCCCGACACGTCAATCACCAGATCGGTCGTGGCTGAGGCGAATATCTTGAACGCGCCGTCCGTCCCCAAACCCACAGTGAAGTGACGATTGAAGACTTGTCCCGCCAGAAAGTTCGACGTGGCTACCAGCGGCTGCTGCGCGTTTGACGGCCAGAAGGTCAAAAAACCTCCCTGCGCATTGACCACCGTGGCATTGCCGACCACGGCTTTGGCCGTCGCCGGAATTGCCGTGCAAGCGCCGGTGGCCGGCTGAGTGGAAGTCGCGCCGCCGAGGAGCGGGGCACCCGGCGTGAAGCAGCCCGCTTGCCCGGCACGCGTGTCCAGCAACCGTGTCGGCGTGGGCAGCGAATAAAGCAGCAGTCCTGCGCCGTTCGCGTCGTTCAGTTGCGCGCTGTAATAGCCCAGCACGTCAACCACCAGATCGGTCGTCGTGGTGGTGAAGATGTTGAACTGCCCGCTCGGCGAAAGCCCGACGGTGAACGGCGCGTTGATGATCTGTCCGGTCAGGAAGTTTGAACTCGCCACCAGCGGTTGCGTGGCGCTGGCCGGATAGAGCGTCAAGTAACCGCCGTTTTGCGGATTGACAGTGGTGGCGTTGCCGACCAGCGCCTGAGCGCCCGCCGGAATGGTCACGCCGCCGCAAGTGGTCTGTCCCAATTGCGAAGTCGAGACCCCGCCTTGCAACCGCGCGCCCGGCGTGAAGCAGCCCGTCTGGCCGGCGCGCGTTTCCAGCAAGCGGATAGGCTTCGGCAACGGATGGAAATACAGCCCGCCAGCCGAAGGCGGCGCGTAATAACCCGTTACATCCACCACCACGTCGGTCGTATTCAAGGCAAAAATCTTGAACGCGCCGTCGCTGCCCAGGCCGACGGTGAAGACATTGTTGAGAACTTCATTCGGCGCGTAGTTCGAGTTGGCGACCAGCGGCTGCGCGGCGTTGCTTGGGTAAAGCGTCAAGTAGCCGCCGCCGGAATTGACGGTTGTAATGTTACCGGTAACGGCCAGGGCGTTGGCTGGGATGGTCAGTCCGTCGCAAATGCCGCGCGCGGGTTGAGTGCGCGAAGTACCGGCGGCAATGGGCGCGCCGGGAGTGAAGCAGCCCGATTGACCGGCGCGGGTTTCGAGCAGGCGAATCGGATGCGCGAGCGGATAAAACTGCAAGCCGGAGGTTCCGCCGCCGCCGCCGATGGTCAGGGAATAACCTCTCGAACCGGTGCAGCCGTTGGCGTCGCCCATGGCTGTTGCCGTGATGGTGAAGTTGAATGGGCCGCTGATGGTGGGCGTGCCGCTGATCGCGCCCGTGCCGCTCAAGGTCAATCCGCCCGGCAACGCGCCCGCCGTCACAGCGAAGCTGTAAGGCGCTGTCCCGCCCGTGACTGTCAGTTGTTGGTTGTAAGCCGCGCCAACCGTGCCGTCGGGCAAACTCGCCGGGCCGAGCGTAAGCGTGGGGCAGTTTTCGGTGATCGTCAGCGTATAGCTGTGGCCGGCTGAACACAGGTTGAGGAAAGAAGTCGCCATCAGCGTGAAGCGATACGTTCCCGCCGTCGTGGGTGTGCCTTGCAACAGACCCGCCTCAGTCAGCGTCAAGCCGGATGGCAGGGAGCCGCCGGCCAATATGAAGTTGCGCGCTCCCTCGCCGCCGCTGACCGTGACTTGCTGGTTGTAAGCCGCGCCCACCGCGCCGTTGGGCAGACTGGCCGGTTCGAGCGTCAAGCCCGGGCAGCCGGGCGCGACGAAGATATAAGCCGAACCTTGATTGGTGTTTGCTCCGATGTCGTCATAGTAAGCGCCCACCGCGATGGTGTCTCCGCTGACCGCTACCGCATTGCCGAAAAATACATTGCCCACTTGCGGACGGCCGTTGAGGCGCTGTTGGAATTCCATGTTCACGCCGAGCCGGGTGTAAACGTGAACAACTCCCGCGCTGCCGTCACCGTACTGTTCACCAATGGCCAGCAGCGTGTCGCTCAGCCCGACGGCGGAGCCGAATTGATAACCTCCGCTTCCCATACCGTTGAACAGCTTCTGCTCAGTTACCCAGGTCGTGCCGCTGCGCGTGAAGTAATAAGCCGCGCCCTGACCTCCCTGTGTGCCGATTTTGGCCAACGGCGCGCCGACCGCCGCCGCGTCGCCGCTGACCGCCACGGACCTGCCAAAGTCATCACCTGTCGCGCCGTCAGCGGCGACCAGAATTTTCTGAAGCGACCACGCCGTAGTGCCGCGCGTGAAAACGTAGGCCGCACCTTGCCCATCGTTGAGTCCTACCTTGTCAAACGGCGCGCCGACCACCGCAGTGTTGCCGTCCAACGCGACAGCCGCGCCGAACTTGTTCCCCAGTACATCGTTGGCCGCGACCAGATCAGGGCCTTGCTTAAACCAGCCAAGATTGGTGTGCAGATAGACGGCGGCATAACCGCCACGAGACGTGCCGCCGACGCTGGTGAAGTCCGGCACGCCCACAAGCATCGTCTCGCCGCTGATAGCCACCGCCGCGCCAAAATGGCTGAACTCTCTGAGACCCGGGGCGATTTTTTGTTGCAGCGCCCACCGCGCGGCATTGCGCACGAAAATATAAACCGCGCCCGCTTCCAGCTTCTGGCTAACGGTGGCACCGGGTGCGCCCACGGCCAGCGTGTCGCGGCTCAGCGAAACGGACGTGCCGAAAGCATCTCTCATCGCACCGTCGCCGGCGATGATTTTCTCTTGCAACGTCCAACCGGCATTGGAGCCTGTGCCGTTGCGCACGAAGACATACACCGCGCCTTTGCTCAAATCGTCTCGCGCCACGCCCACCGCCACCGTATTGCCGTCCAGCGCTACCGCGTTGCCGAATTCATCGCTCGCCGCGCCGTCAATGGCCGTCAGCTTTTGCTGTTCGACGTGCCGGCTGTCGAGCGATACGAAGGTGTAAACCGCGCCCTGATTGTTCGTGGCGGCATCGGCAAAGGGCACTCCCACCAGCACGGTGTTGCCGTCCATCGCCACTGCATAGCCGAAATGGTCATCAGGAGTGCCGAGTCCCACGCCGAGTTGCTTGACCGACACCCAGGTCTGGCCGTTCAGTGTGTAGACATACGCCGACCGATGATCCGCGCCAGCTTCGATCGGGCTAAGCGCTGCGCCCACCACCATCGTATTACCACGCAACGCCAGCGCCGTTCCGAAATGCGCGCCGGCGACGGGCACAGGCATTTCGAAGCTGCTCGTTGTGCCCCAGCCCGTCGCGCCCCGGCGGAACGTAAAGACTTTGCCGCGATCATCGCTGCCTTTCAGATTCGCGCCGATGGCGGCCTGGTCGCCGCTGAGCGCCACGGCGTTGCCGAAATTGTCGCCCGCTGCGCTTTGGGAAGAAGCGGTGATGCGTTGTTGGAAGACCCAGTCCGTGCCGTTGCGCGTGAAGGTATAAGCCGCACCCTGATTGGCGAAAGTGACTGTGTTCTTGGGCGCGCCGATCAGCGCCGTGTCGCCGTCCAGCGCCACCGCCGCGCCGAATTGATCTCCCGTTGCCGCATCGTTGGCGTTCAGCCGCGGCTGCTGCGTCCACGTCGTGCCGTTGCGCGTGAAGACGTAGGCCGCGCCGGTACCCACGCCTGCCGTCGTTTGGAAAGGCGCGCCGACGAGCGCCGTGTCGCCGTCCAGCGCCACCGCCGTGCCGAATTTCACATCGTTCTGTCCGTCATTCGCGAAAAGCTTGCGTTGCAACGTCCAGGTTGTGCCATTGCGCGTGAAGACATAAGCCACGCCTTGATTACCGCCCACCGGGCCTGGGCCATCCGGCGCGCCGACCAGCGCAGTGTCGCCGCTCATCGCGACCGACGTGCCGAAAGCGTCCCCCGCCGCGCCGTCAAAGGCGAGCAACTTGGTTTGTATCGCCCAAACGGCATTTGGGGTCGTTCCGCTGCGCACGAAGATGTATGCCGCGCCGCGCGCGCCGTTGTCGTCCGGCGCGCCGACGAGCGCTGTGTCGCCGACAAGCGCCACGGACTGGCCCAAATAAGCTTCAGGCAGCGGGTCTTCCGCCAGCAGCGTTTGTCCCCGCGTGAAGAGCGGATCAATCGTCAGCGGATACGCCGCGTCCCGGTCGGCGACTTCGATCACCACTTGTTCATTCGCGACGGTCAGCTTGCCGGGAATGTCGCGTCTCCGCGCATCAAGCACGCTGAGCTTGCCGTAATCAACCGATTGCCCTTGGCCGTTGCGCAAGCTGACGCGCGTGCCGTCTTCGTGGGCGACGGCGCGCCAACCTTTTCCGACCTGCAAAGCCAGTCGCAGCGGGGTGGCGGATTGCGTCCCTTGCCGGTTGCCGATTGCGGATTGCGGCGGCTGGGCGAGCGTGAAGCCGTGTTCCAGACCGTTCGCGCTGTTGACGAACCATTCGCGAAGGTTGTCGCGCTCAATCGTGATGGATTGCCCATCGCCGCTGACGACGCCGCTGCCGACGTTCTGCAATGCATCGCCGTAGCCCAGACTGTGCAGATGCAGGCTGACCTTCGTCTCGCGGTCGAGCGCCAGACTGACGCCCGCTTCGGTGACATAAGCGTCATACCCCGCCGCCCGGTTCGGCGCATGCCAGGCGGCGCGTCCGAGCGGCGTTTGCGCAACGCGCGTGACCGACAGTCGCGCCGCGCTCAGCGCGGCTTGCAGGGATTCGTATTGACCGTCTTGTTTCAATTGTTCGAGCGCCGTCGCGCCGTGCAAGGCGGCAGGTCTCGCTTCGCGCCCGGCCACGATGCGCATTGAAAACCAACTCGCGCCGGCAATGCACAGCGCAACCAGAACCGCGCACATCGCGGCTCGCGTGATTTGTCGTAAGCTCATAATGTTCTCCTTCTTCCGTTCGTGCCCGACTGACGCGAGCACACTTTGGGTTATAGGTGACGCGGCGTCGCATACGCCCGCTCGCCGGGTTCGCCGCCGTTGGAAGTGGTGTTTGACGAGGGCGCGCTCAGCGCAAGCAGTTCGCCCGCCGCCTGCCGTAAGTCGCGCAAAGTCGGCGCGCTTGCTCTTTCGAGCAAGGTGCTGTCTTCCGGCGCGGCTTCGCCAATCCGCGCCGGGTTTTCCTGATTGCTGGTCATTTCTTTCGCTCCTTGTCGCCGGTGCGGAACAGGTTGCCGGCCTGTTCCACCGGCAGTCCGCCTCTCAGACTGGAGTTCGAGTTAGGGTTTGAACTCAACCGCCTTGCTGCTGTGGCCCCACTTCAAAAGCGTCAGCTTTCTGCCGCCGAGCGTGGGGTTGCGGTAAATGCCCGGCTTGAAGCAAATGGCATCTCCATCCGAAGCAGCGACCAGCGCCTTGGCCAGCGTGCGGCAGGGTTCGGCGTAGCTGCATTTGTTGGCCGAACTATTGGCCGCCGGATCAACGTAGCGCGTCGCACGATCAATCAGGTTTTGCCGAACAGGCGATTCGCGCAGCGTTTGCAGAACCTTGTTGATTTGTTCGGGCGTGAACTGGTAACGACAGGTGTTGAGCGAATAGGACATCAGGTTCCTGGTCGGCGGGTTGTAGGGGGTGCTGTCGCAACCGCTCGGAATGGGAGCGAGATTGTTATAAGCACAGTTTGAATCCACGTATTTGCCTTTATCCAGGTTGGGATCAGCCGGCGTGTCGCACAACAAATCGCCGGTTCTGTCGCAGCCGCCGGCTCTGGTCGGACACTCAACGCCGAACCCCGTGTCATGAGTGTGATAGAGATCGAAGTAATGGCCCATCTCGTGAGCCAACACATCCGGCGTGTCCGCGCCCGAACAAGCAAAATCCATCACTATTCCCTCAGCTCCTTCCGCAGCGTCCGCCGGAAAGGTCGAGACGCCGCAGAAACCGTACAGGCCGGTGAAATAGATATTGATCGTGTCGGGAACGGAATTGATTTGCAGCAACCTGGTGCGCGAACCTCGCAAATCAGGCAAAGGCAGAAAAGCGTCGTTGTAGATGTGATCCGCTTCTCCGTGGATAAAAAACTGAATGCCTGTTTGTTGCCACTTCAGGTTCAGATTGCGCACCGTGCCTTCGATTTCACCGAGCGTGATGCCGGTTACGCCGGCGCTGTTATGCACAATGTGGATTGTCAGTGGCAGATAGTAAGGCGCGTTCAGATTGGGCGTGAGCAAGGCCTGGCCATTGGTTTTGCGCAGCGATTGTTCGCGGCGGGCCAGTTCGGCTTGAACCTGCCGAGGTGAAACCACCGTGGCGCATTCGGTTTTTTCCCGTTGCGGCGGGGCCTTGCGGGATTGAGGCGCGGGCACGATGGCCAGCGTCAGAACGATTGAAAGTAATAAAGCCGTGATTGAATTCATGGTCGTCATCTCCTTTGGGAAAGCGGCGGAGCAGGTTTCATCCTGCTCCGCATTTCGATTACTGAAGCGTGACCAGCACGAGCACCAGGCCCTTGCCTTCTTTCAGACAGGTCATGGCCTTGCCGATGATTGCGCCTTGCGCGCGCGCCGTGTCCGTCGCTTTCATCGCGTGGCCGGGCGTGGCCGAAGTCGTCAGCAAATCGCCCGGTTCAATTGCGCCTTGCGCGGCGTCAACCCGGACGTAAACACGACCGCTCAAGGCCACCGGCTGTTTACCGTCGGCCAACGTGCCCGTTTGGCTCATGATCATGCCCGGCTTGACGCCGCCCGCGCCGCTGACCACGCCGGCCACGCGGCGGTCATAAGGCTGCGTGCTCAAGGCCAATTTGCCGGGATCGCGCGGATCAATCGAAACGACCATTCCGGCTTCCACCTGCGCGTTTATCGCGTCGTTGTTGCTTTCGGTGTTGATCTCGAAGTTTTCGGCGAAGTCAGCGCCGCCCGTGATTTGCAGCGCGTAAGTGCGTGTCGTTCCCGCGACATCGAGTTTGGCTTGAGGATCGGTGACGCCTATGCCGACGTTGCCGCTCTGATTTTTGATGAGCAGCGCTGGAAAGCCGCCGATGAAGCTGTTGGGATAAAAACCGAAGTCGCCGTTCCCGCCGGCCAGAATGCTACGCGCGCCGCCGGCATTGGTGTCGCGCAAGGTCAGGAAGGGTTGAAAGCCCGTGATGGCCAGACCGTCCTGCGCGGCAATTTCCAGGCGGCTGGTCGGCGTGGTTGTGCCGATGCCGACGTTGCCGCGCAGCATGGTCATCACGGGGTTGGCGTCGTGGGTTCCGAACCGCAGGCTGTTATTGATTCGATCCCACCACATATAGGCTTTAGCCACGCCGTCCTGCTTGAACCAAAGGGCGGGAAAGCCCGACGTGCCGGTGTGATTGATTTCCAGCAGCGGGTCTTCGGAACCTTGAATGGTCAAGCGCCCGTTGGTCGTCGAAGCTGCCTGCCCTGCCTGCCCTGCCTGCCCTGCCTGTTTGACGGCGTCTTCGGTTTTGCCTGCGGCCTCGGCTTCGGTCGGCGAAGTCTGGGAATCGCCGGCCCTGCCGTTTCGGGGAATGCCGGCGATGGCCGCACCGGCCACGGTTTCGCCCTCGCTGCGGGCGACGGTCAATTCCGCACCGACGCCGTTGTCGTTCTGACTGGTGATCCACAAGCGATCCGTTCGTCCGTCACGTTCCTGGGCGCGATCCACTATGAAATGACCGCGCCGCACGCGCGCTTCGTCCGCGCCCGCTTCCTTGATCATCAATGTGTAAGCGTACAGACCGCTTTTGATGGCTTCGCCGTTGGCCTGGCGCAGCGCCCAGATCAATTCCGAGTCCGCCGTCGCGCCGCTGTCGTAAACGGTCTGGCCGGTTTGATCGAAGATTTGCAGGCGTAGTTCGGCGACGGCCTTTTGGGCCGTGAACCGAACTTGCTCCGGCTGAATGATGATCAGCACGTCCTGCGCGATGGATTTGGCTGCTTGCGCGTCCTGCGGCATTGACTGCGCCTGCGTCAGCGATGCGCACAGCGAAAAGCAAAGCAATAATGCGATCAGATGTTTGATGGTCTTCATGTTTTTTCTCCTGTCCTTCTTCCTGGTTCAACGTGATTGGTTGTTGGCCGGCCAGCCGGCGAGGTTTGGCGGCTGGCCGGCGGATTGAAAATGCTGCGCGCGGCTGTTGCGCCGGTCAGCGTTGCAATGCCGCGCGCAGCCGCGCCAGATGGTGATAGCTGTGCCGAACGGCGTGATCTTCCAGCATGAACTGACAGCTCAGTGGTGCGTTGGCGTTGAGCGAAAGCGGCGCAGCGCGGTCGAGTTCGTCATCGCTCAGCGCGCGAATGGCCGCCGCCGCCGCTGCGCTGTTGCGCCGAAGCAGATCAAGCGCAATGTCTTTGGTGACGGCCTCGTTTTCGGTAGCGTGTCCGGCGTTCATGGCGTGGACGTCGCTCCACTGAACACCCGCCACTGCTTCGCCGGCAGCGAGCTGTTGCGCCAGTTGAATCTCCAACGGGTAAACACTGGCAACGTGGTGAACAATGACGCCGACTTTGCGCCCGTCGCCGGGCGCGCGCATTTGCCATTCGGTTTCGGTGAGCGTGGTGGCAAAAGCAGTCAACGCGCGCGCGCCTTGTTCAAGTCGTTCGGCCAGGGCCTGGGATCGTTTGCTCATGGTTTGTTTTCCTCCAGAAAAATATGGCGCGGATTTTTTCCCGCGCTGCTGATAGCGTTCGCCGGTGCAGGCCAAAAAGCGTGCGCCGCATTTGAACGCACCTGTCCTGAGAGAGACCTGCGACCGCAATCGAAGCATCTCCCCTCCGTGTTCAATGGGCAGCGCATTTCGCTGCCCATTCCCATAGGCGAAAAAAGAAAAGCGAATTTATAATCGCGAGATTTTTTTTTAGAGATGGAATCTGCCGGCGTGGCGCAGGCTTGATGAGGAGGCGCGCCGTCAGCGACGAGGCTGGGATTGGGGCAACAGGCGATAGGGTGCGGCCTGGTCGGGCTGGCCCCAGGCTTCGTACAGTTCGATCAGGCGGCTGACGGTTTGGCGCGTCAGAATGTGTTCGTCGCCGCGCGCGGCCTTCAGTCCGGTGTGCGCAGCCAGCAATTGCTCTTCGGCTTCGCGGTAGCGTTTGAGTTTGACCAGCGCGCCGCCCAGGAAGCTGCGTGCACGATGCACCGTCCAGTGATTCGGCGATTGTGATTTCAAAAGCAGATCGAGCGATTGCCGGAAGATTTGCAAAGCTTCGTGGTATTGGCCGCGCTCCAGAACACAATTGCCCACGTTGGCAAGCGTGGCGGCCGTTTCCGGGTGTTCTTCGCCAAACAGTCGGCGGCGCAGCGCGAGCGATTGCCGGAAGAGGTCTTCTGCGCCCGCCAGATCGCCCTTTTCTTTCAGCAGCGTCGCCAGATTGTTCATGGTGGTCGTCAGACCCGGATGATTTTCGCCGAATAGTTTGCGGCGCAGTTCGATGGCCTGCCGGTACAACTGCTCGGCCTCGTCGTATTGGCGCTTGTCCTGCATCAGGGACGCCAGATTGGCCAGGCTGAAAACGATGTCGGGATGTTCCGGCCCGAGTACTTTGCGGCGCAGCGCCAGAGCTTCGCGAAAGAGCGGCTCCGCGCCGTTGTAATCGCCCAGTTCTTGCAGCATCGCGGCGCGGTTGTTGAGTCCGGTGGCGATCAGCGGATGTTCGTTGCCGTAAAGCTTGCGGTGCAACACCAGCGATTGCCGGTAAATTTCGGCGGCTTCGGCGAATTTGCCTTGCTCACTCAACAATCGCCCCAAGCCGATCAGGCTGTCGGCCACGTCCTTGTGTTCCGCACCGAACAGCGCGCGCCGCATTGCCAGCGACTCGCGCAACAGCGGCTCCGCTTCCGCCGGCCTGCCGCGCGACAGCAACAGCGTGCCCAATTCTTTCATGCTGTCGGCCACGTCCTTGTGTTCCGCGCCGAACAGCGTGCGCCGCATTGCCAGCGCCTCGCGGAATCCGGTCTCGGCTGCGGCGTAATCGCCTTTCGCGTCAGTCAGCGCCGCCAGATGGTGCAAGCTCGCCGCCACGTCCGCGTGCTGCGCGCCGAGCGTTTGCCGCCGCAGCTTGAGCGATTCCGCCAGCAACTGCTCTGCGCGCTCATACGCGCCGATGCTTTGATACAAGCCGCCGAGCGTGTCAAATAACTTCGCTTGCACGACGGGCTGATTGCGCAAATCGCGCGCGACTTTTTCCGCGCCCTGATCGAGCAGTTCTTCGGCTGTGATCGCTTTGCGGCGCGATTGGCCCGGATCGGCGAATTCAAACACCGCGACGAGCGACTGTTCGACGGCTTGCGCAGTGGCCGCCGCCTGATTGGCGCGGTCGCGCTCGCGCGCAATGCGCAGCGATTGAATCGCCATCGCCGCCGTCAGCGCAATCAGCAACGTCAGTATCGCCACGCTGGCTTTATGGCGGCGAACGAACTTGCCGGCGCGGTAGTTGAACGTGTCGTTGCGCGCCGCAACCGGCAGCCCGACCAGATAGCGGCGAATGTCTTCGGCGAACTGTTCGACCGATTGGTAGCGGCGCGCAGGCTCTTTGCGCAGCGCCATCAGGACGATGTTGTCCAGATCGCCCGCCAATTGCCTTGCCAGCTTTGCCTGACCGCTGTGTTGTTGGCGCGCGGCCTCGCTTGGACGCGGCGCTTCGGTGTTGCAGATGGCGCGTTCAATGGCTGCGGGCGAATAGGTCTCAAACTGAAAGGGACGCTGTTCGGTCAGCAATTCGTAAAGCACCACGCCGAGCGAATAAATATCCGTCGCCGTGGTGATCTGGTCGCCATGCACTTGTTCGGGGCTGGCGTATTCTGGCGTCATCAAGCGCATCGCTGTTTCCGTGCGCGTTTCCGCCGTGCCCGGATCCGGCGAAAGCAATTTGGCAATTCCGAAATCCAAAAGCTTGGGCAGTTGGGTCGCGCCGTCTTCAGTTACCAGGATGTTGCTGGGTTTCAAATCGCGATGAACGACCAGCTTTTGATGAGCGTGCTGGACGGCGGCGCAGACCGCGCGGAAAAGTTTCAGCTTGTCTTCGAGCGAGAGCGCATGGCGACGGCAATACTCAGTGATCGGTTCGCCGGCGACGAACTCCATGACGAAATAAGGCTGCCCGTCGGTGGTCGCACCGCCGTCGAGCAGGCGCGCGATGTACGGGTGATCGAGCGAAGCCAGAATCTGCCGCTCGCGCAAAAAACGCCGGCGCACGAAGTCGGAATCCATTCCGCGCTTGATGAGCTTAAGTGCGACCTGCTGCCGGAACTGCTCATCGTCGCGCACCGCTTCATAGACCGCGCCCATCCCGCCGCGTCCGACCAAACGCACCAGCCGGTACGGCCCGATCTGCGTGCCCGTCAGATCGCTCGGCGGAACGGCTGTCGTCGAAGCGGCCAGGTCAGCCAGTGGCGAGCGCAGGAAATCTTCGCTAGTGTCTTGCGCCAGTAACGAAAGCACTTCGCGTCGCAAATCGTCATCACCGCCGCAGGCGCGCGTCAGATAAGCTTCGCGCTCGTCCTCCGGGCACTCGGCCACTGTGCGGAACACTTCTTCAATTCGATGCCAGCGTTCAGGATTCATTTAGGTCGTAGGTGGTAGGTGGCAGGTTTTAGGTGGTTGACGATTGATGATTGATGGCTTGAATGGCCGCCTACCATCTACCACCTACCACCTACCACTGTTATTGTTCCATTTCGCGGCGCAGCCAGGCGCGCGCCAGTCGCTGTTCGTAACTGATGGTGGGGACGGACAAGCCCAAGGCGGCGGCGGTTTCTTCCAGGCTCAGCCCGCCGAAATACCGTAATTCGATGATCCGCGCTCTGCGTTCGTCAAACTTCGCCATTGCCGTCAGCGCATCGTCGAGCGCCACCATCTCGGCAGCCTTTTCGTCGGAAAAAGTCAGCGCCTCGTCGAGCGCAAGCTTTTGTCCGTCGCCGCCGCGTTTGTTGGCAGCGCGGGCGCGGGCGTGTTCGACCAGAATCTGGCGCATCAACTGCGCAGCCACGCCAAAAAAATGTCGGCGGCTTTGCCATTCGGGAAAGTCCTGTTTGACCAGTCGCAGATAGGCTTCGTTAATCAAAGCCGTCGGCTGCAAGGTGTGATCCGGGCGTTCGCGACGCAAATAGGCTTGCGCCAATTGCCGCAATTCCCTGTACACGACGGGCAACAATTGAGCGAGCGCCGCGTCGTCACCGCGACTCCAGCGCAGCAACAGCAGTGTAATTTCATTGGGTGGAGCTTGTTCCATAACGTTTGTCTTTCGCAAATCGAAGCACGTTTATCGAACCGGCGGCAATTTTACTGATGCCATGCGAATACACAATCCTGAGTCTCCGTCCGCCGTCGCCCCCAGCAAACGCCAAAGCGGCGAAAGGGAAGCTCAACGCCCTTTCGCCACTTGCCGTTTTTTTCCGTCTTCGCCCGACTACGGCGCGAAAAAGCCCGACACATCAATCACCAGATCGGTCGTCGCCGAAGCGAACAGCTTGAACGCGCCGTCAGTCCCCAGGCCTACCGTGAAGTGACGATTGAAGACCTGGCCGATTTGATAGTTCGACGTGGCCACCAAGGGCTGCGTGGCATTCGACGGCCAGAAGGTCAAATAGCCGCCACCGGCATTGACCACCGTCGTGTTGCCCACCACAGCTTTAGCCGTTGCCGGAATCGCCGTGCAAGCGCCGGTAGCCGCTTGCGTCGAAGTCGCGCTGCCAAAGAGCGGCGCGCCCGGCGTCAGGCAGCCCGCTTGGCCGATGCGCGTGTCCAGCAATCGAGTCGGCGACGGCAGCGAATAGAGCAGCAGTCCCGCGCTGTTTGCGTCGTCCAATTGCGCGCTGTAATAGCCCAGCACGTCAACCACCAGATCGGTCGTGGCCGAAGTGAAAATGTTGAATTGCCCGCTCGGCGCAAGTTCCACGGTGAAGGGATCATTCATCACTTGCCCGGCGAAGTACCGGCGGCAATGGGCGCGCCGGGAGTGAAGCAGCCCGATTGACCGGCGCGGGTTTCGAGCAGGCGAATCGGATGCGCGAGCGGATAAAACTGCAAGCCGGAGGTTCCGCCGTCGGCTGTCAGCGGTTGATTGTAGGAAGCGCCTATCGCGCCGTTGGGCAACGTTGCTGGCGCAACTGCGACCGTCGGGCAACGCGGCGTAACGAAAACGTAAGCCGTGCCTAGCGAGATGTTCGCGCCGATGGTGCGGTAGGGCGCGCCCACCGCGATCGTGTCGCCGCTCAGCGCAATAGAAAAGCCAAAGCTATCCGCGAAGGCGCGTTCGTGCGCGAGCGCGATTTGATCGGCGAGCCGCCGACGAGCGACGGCTCCTTAGTTGAAGGCTGAATTGCCGTGTGCGTCGCGCCTCACGGGGCAAAGAATCCCGCCACGTCAATCACCAAATCCGTCGTCCCCGAAGAAAAGATTTTGAACGCACCATCAGCACCCAGCCCTGTGGTGAAGTGCCTATTCAGAATTTGCCCCGCCTCAAAGTTCGATGACGCCACCAGCGGCTGCGCCGCGCCATTCGGCCAGAACGTCAGATAACCGGCTTGATCGTTGACCACCGTCGCATTTCCGACGATGGCCAGCGCATTGTTGGCGATGGTTTGGCCGCTGCAAGCGCCGCGCGCTTGTTGATTGCGCGTGGAACCGTTGAGCAAAGGCACGCCCGGCGTGTAACAACCCGTCAAGCCCGCCCGCGTTTCCAACAAGCGCACCGGTGCAGGCAATGGATTGAACAGCAAGCCCGCGCCGTTGGCGTCCGTCGCCTCGGTCGAGTAATAGCCCAGCACGTCCAACACCATATCCAGGCTCGTCATGGTGAAGATGTTGAATTCGCCCGTCGCCGACAGGCCGACGGTGAAGGGCGCATTCATCACCTGCCCCGCGCCAAAGTTTGAACTTGCCGCCAGCGGACGCGCCACGCCGCCCGGGTACAAGGTGAAGAAGCCCGCGCCGCCGTTGAGTGTGGTGGCGTTGCCGACAATCGCCAGCGCCGTGTTCGGAATCGTCACGCCGTCGTACGTGGTGCGTGCTTGCTGCGGCGTGTCAACGTTGGCTTGGAGCTTCGCGCCAGGCGTGAAGGCTCCGCTGAAGCCTGCGCGCGTTTCCAGCAACCGAATCGGCTTCGGCAGCGGATGGAAGTACAGACCATTGGCGCTTGGCGGCGCATAGTAGCCCGTGATGTCCACCACCACGTCCGTGTTCGAGGTGACGAAAATCTTGAACGCGCCGTCAGCATTTCCCAGTCCGACGGCGAAGACGTTGTTGATGACTTCGTTGGCCGCGTAATTCGAGTTGGCGACCAACGGTTGAGCAGCGTCGCTAGGGTAAAGCGTCAGGAAGCCGCCGCCGGATTGGACGGTGGTGATGTTGCCGGTCACCGCCTTGGCATTGGCTGGAATGCTGATGCCGTCGCAAGTCCGCCGGGCAAGTTGCGTGCGCGAGGTGTTGCCGGGGATTTGCGCGCCCGGCGCATCGCAGCCGAGTTGTCCGGCGCGCGTGTCGAGCAGCCGCAAAGGCTTCGGCAGTGGATAAAACTGCAAGCCGGGGTTGACGGCTGCGGGATTGATGGTCACGGCGTAAGCGCGCGTGCCCGTGCAGCCGTTGGCGTCCGTTGCTTTGACGGTGAAGTTGAATGTGCCTGCGGCGTTCGGCGTGCCGGTGATTGCGCCGCCGGAAGCCAGCGTCACGCCATCTGGCAACGCGCCCGCGCCGATGCTGTAAGCGTAAGGCGCGCCGCCGCCCGTGGCCGTCGTGGTTTGATTGTAGGCCGTGCCGACCGTGCCGTTGGGCAAACTAGCGGGATTGATGGTGATTGCCGGACAAGGCGCGTTGAGGTGCAGCGAGTATGCTCGCGCGCCGGTGCAGCCATTGGCATCCGTGGCTTTGACGGTGAAATTGAAATCGCCAAAGGCCGTGGGCGTGCCGGTCAATGCGCCGCCTGTGGCCAATGATAGGCCGTTGGGCAAAGCGCCCGCCGTGATGGTGAATGTGACCGTGCCCGCGCCGCCGATTTGCGTGAAGCTTTGGTTGTATTGCACACCCGCTTGTCCGGCAGGCAATGCGGCGTTGGACGGATTGACGGTGATCGTCGGGCAAAGGGCGTTGATGGTCAGCGTGTATTGCGAAATGCCCTCGCAGCCGTTGGCGTCCGTTGCTTTGATGGTGAAAGGCGCAGGCCCGCTCGCCGTGGGGGTGCCGGTCAATTGACCGGCGGCGCTCAAGCTCAAGCCCGGCGGCAACGCGCCCGCGCTGACGTTGAAGCTGTAGGGGGTAGCGCCGCCCGCCGCCGTCAGCGTTTGGTTATAAACCGTGCCGACCGTGCCGACCGGCAAGGTGGCCGGGGTGATGTTAATTACGGGGCAACCGACGCCGAGCGTGAAGCTCGCATCGCGCGTTGCGCCGCAATTGTCCGTGGCGCGAATGGTGATGGTGTGCGAACCGGCGGGTTGCGCGTTGCTGACACTGACGACGCCGGTGGTGCTATTGACATTGAGCGTGCCGGTAAACGTGCCCGCGTTTTGCACCGTGAGGGAAACGATGCTGCCGTTGTCACTCAGCCCGGTTAGCGGATTGAGTTGCAATGCGCCGCCTGCCGTGACGGATTGATTGTTATAACTCAGCGTCGGCGCGGGATTGGCCGTCACCGCGACGTTGAGTGTCGTGGTACCCGTTGCGCCGGCAGGGTCAGTGGCAGTCAGTGTGAAGCCGGCGTCTGCTGCCACACAGGTCACCGCCACGTTCGCGCGCACGATCCCTGTCGAATTGATGGTCAAACCCGACAACGTCACGCCATTCACGGTCGCGCTCGCGCCGCCGTTGACAGTGATGGTGACTCCCGTAACGGATTCTCCCAGTTCGCTCACAGCGGCGATTTGTAGCTGTACAGTGGGATCACCCTGTCGTACGTTCAGTCCCGTCGTCGAGATTCCCGGCGGCGCGTTGGTGCGCAGCGAAAGCTGGCTAGTACCTGTGCAGCCTTTCGCGTCCGTCGCCCGCACGGTGAACACGGACGTACTCACAACCGTCGGCGTGCCGCTCAGCGTGCCATTCGCGGCCAAACTCAAGCCTGCGGGCAATGTGCCTCCCACAAGCACGAATTGATAAGGGCCTGTGCCACCGCTGGCCGTCAACGTCTGGCTATAACTTTGCCCCACATTGCCGATGGGCAGCGTTGCGGGATTGATCGTGATGGTTGGGCAGCCAATCGTCAGCGTGTATCTGCGCCCGCCCGTGCAGCCGTTCGCATCGGTGGCCGTCACATCGAAATTAAAGACTCCGCTTGCCGTCGGCGTGCCACTTAGCAAACCGCTCGCCGACAAGCTCAGGCCACTCGGCAACGCTCCCAAGGTCACGGCGATATTCTGCGGCGCAGTCCCGCCCGTCACCGTGAGTTGCTGACTATAGGCCGCACCCGCCGTGCCGCCCGGCAGCGTCGTCGGAGTAATGGTGATGGTCGGGCAATTGATGACCAATGTGTACGGACGTTGGATGGAGCAGCCGCCGGCGACTGCCGTCACCGTGAAGTTGAACCCGCCGACACCGCGCGGCGTGCCGCTCAGAGCGCCGGCTAGCGTCAGCGTCAGGCCGGGCGGCAAGGAGCCGGAGGTGACGGAAAACAGCCTGGTGCCTATCCCTCCCGTCAGTGTGAAGAATTCGAGGTAGGGAACATCAATGGTGCCGCTTGCCAATTCGGGCGGATTGAGAATCAACGGCGGACAACCCGGATTGATGGTGATGGAGTAGGTTTTGGTGGTTTCGCACTCGTTCGCATCCCAAACCACCATTGTTATCGTGTAGGTTCCGGTCTGTGTCGGTGTTCCGACGAAACTGCCCTGGTTGAGGTTGATGCCGGGCGGCAGTGGGTTGCCGCTACCGACGGCGACTTTGATCGCGAACAGGTATGGTTCCGCGCCGCCTGTGACTGTGATTGGTTGGTTGTAAGGCGCGCCCACATTGCCGCTGGGCAAGGTGGCAGGAGAAATTCCGAACGTGGGACAGCTCGGCAAAATTATCAGCGTATACGATTGACTATTCAGGCAACCGCTGGCTCCACCGGTGACGGTGAAGCTGTAGCTTCCCGCTTGCGTGGGCGTGCCGCTCAAGACGCCGCTTAAGGTCAACGTCAGCCCCGGCGGCAACACGCCGGTGGAAACCTCGAAGTAATGCGGCGCTGGAATGCCGCTGGCCGTCAGCGTGCGGCTGTACGGTTTGCCCAACACGCCTTGCGGCAATGTCGCCGGACTGATGGTGACTGCGGGGCACGGCAAAATCGTGATGGTGTATTCGCGGCTGCCGGTGCAAAGGCTGAATAAATAGGTTGCCGTGATGGTGAACCGGTACGTGCCCGGCGCGGTCGGCGTGCCGCCCAACCCCTGATCTCCAAGCACGACAATGCCGGGCGGCAGTGAGCCGCGCGTGACTGCAAAATGGTATTCGCCTACGCCGCCGCCGCTGGCCGTCAGCGGCTGGTTATAAGTCACGCCGGGCGAGCCGTCCGGCAAACTAACCGTTGCGGGAGCAACCGCAATGGCCGGACAACGCGGGCTGGTGAAAGTGTAGGCCGCGCCCTTGCTGCCGTTGACACCGATATTGCGGTAAGGAGCGCCGACCACCACCGCCTCGCCGCTGATGGCGACGGACGCGCCCAAATTGTCTACTTCAGCGCCTTCGCCAGTGGTGAGTTTCTGTTGCTCAAACCAGTTACTGACGCGGGTGAAAACGTAAGCCGCGCCCTGATTGACATTGACCCCGTTGTCATTGCCGCGCGCTCCGACCACGAGCAGGCTTCCTTTGAGCGCCACCGCGTTTCCAAAAGTATTTTGGCCAATGCCGTCACTGGCGCTGAGTTTTGGTTGTTGCAGCCATGTGTTGTTAATGCGCTCAAAAACATAGGCCGCGCCTGGAGTGTTGAACTGGCCGTTGCCGTTTTTGGGAGCGCCTACGGCGACGGCATCGCCATCAAGCGCAATCGCAGCGCCAAACGCATCGTTTTGCGCGCCATCATTGGTGATGAGTTTTTGTTGCTGCGTCCAGAGCGTTCCTGTGCGTGTGAAAACGTAAGCCGCTCCCTGGCTGTAATTCAGGCCGATTTTGGCTTGTGGTGTGCCAGTCGCCAGCGTATTGCCGCTCAGCGCCACGGAAGAGCCGAAACTGTCTCCAGCTTTGCCGTCGTTGGCGGAAAGCTTTTGTTGTTGCGTCCAGACCGCGCCGGCGGAGACGTAAACGTAAACCGCCCCTCGTCCTATTTCTCTGCCGCGCGCGCCCACCGCGACAGTTTGTCCGCTGACGGCAACCGCGTAGCCGACATTGTCAAATGCCGAACTGTCCGTGCCGACGGTCGAAAGCTTTTGTTGCTGCGTCCAAGTCGTGCCGGAGCGCGTGAAGAGATAAGCCGAGCCTTGATCCGTTTTGCCGTCAATGTCGTCTCGGTAAGCGCCGACCACCAACGTCTCGCCGCTGAGCGCAACGGCCCATCCGAAACTATCGCCGGCAGCGCCGTCGTTGGCCGTCAGCTTGCTCTGAAAGCTCCATCCAGTGCCGTTGCGAACGAAAACGTAGACGGCTCCCTGTTCCGCATTCCCACCAACGGTCTGCGCGTAAGCGCCGATGACCAGCGTGTCGCCGTCCAGCGCCAGGGCTTCGCCGAAATATTCATTCGGACCGCCGCCAATGGATGACAGCCTGGGCGACTGTTCCAGGTGACGGCTGTCGGACAAAACAAAGGTATAGGCCGCGCCCTGATTGGGGAACGGGTGGTTGTTGATCCTTTCGCGATAGGCTCCCACCAGCACGGTGTCGCCGCTGAGCGCCACTGCACGGCCAAAGCCATTGGACTCCAAACTTGGATTCAGGCTGAACTGTCGGACATAGTTCCACGTCCCGCTGTAAACAAAGGCGTAGGCCGATTGTTGATCCGGACCTGATTGAAAGAAATCCAGCGCCGCGCCGACCACTGCCGTATCGCCGCTGAGCGCGACCGAAGCGCCGAAATGCGCGTCCGCCGCCGGATTGGGCGCAGAGAACTGTCCGGTCAATGACCAGTTCTTGGCGAAACGCCGGTAAGAATAAACCGCTCCGCGATCATCGCTGCCGTAACGATACGCGCCGATCAAGGCGTTCTCGCCGCTCAACGCCACAGCGTTGCCGAAGTTGGCGTCCGACACGGCCGGCGAGGTGGTCAACAGCGGCTGCTGTGTCCAGTTTGTTCCGGTGCGGGTGAAGATGTAGGCCGCGCCCTGTCCGCCGACCGTGAGGGCGTTGTCCGGCGCACCAATCAAAGCCGTGTCGCCCTCCAACGCCACGGCGATGCCGAAATTGTCTCCGGCTTCGCCGTCAGCGGCCAGCAACTGTTTTTGTTGCGTCCAGGTCGTGCCGTTGCGCACAAACACATAAGCCGCGCCGGTGCCGACAACTGAAGACGTTCGGGTATAGGTCGGTGCGCCGATGAGGGCGGTATCGCCGTCCAGCGCCACCGCCGTCCCGAATTGCGCAAATGCCTGACCATCGTCGGCAATCAGTTTCTTTTGCAGCGTCCAGGTCACGCCGCTGCGCACAAAAACATAGGCCGCCCCTTGATCGGCGTCGGCATTGCCCGGCCCATAAAGCGTGCCGACCAACGCCGTATTGCCTTTGATCGCCACCGACCAGCCGAAGTAATCGTTGAGCGCGCCGTCATTGGCCGTCAGCCGCGTTTGTTGCGTCCAGGTCGCGCCGCTGCGCACGAAGATGTATGCCGAGCCGCGCGTGTCATCGTCGTAAGGCGCGCCGATGACGGCGGTGTTGCCGTCCAGCGCTAAGGAATAACCAAAAAAATCGCCCGGCGCGCCGTCCGCCGCCGTCAGCCGTTGTTGCAGCGTGAAGAGCGGATCAATCGTCAGCGGATACTGCGCCGCGCCGTCTTCCACTTCGATCACGACTTGTTCATCAGCGACCGTTAAACGCGCGGGAATGTTTTGCCCCAATTGGTCGGTGACGGTGAGCTTGCCGTATTCGATTGCCTGTCCGGCGTCGTTGCGCAAGACGACTTGTTTGCCGTCTTCGCCGCCCGCCGCGCGCCAGCCGTCGCTGACGTGCAATGCCAACCGCAACGGCACTTTGCCGATTCGTCTGCCTGGCGGTTGAGCCAGCGTAAAACCATGTTCTAAACCGTTCTGGCCATTGACGAACCATTCCTGCACGCCGTCACGCGCGATGTTGATGGATTGCGCGTCGCCGCTGACTGCGCCGGGCGCGACTGAACGCAGGGCGTTGCCGTAACCAATTCCTCGCAAACTCAGGCGGAGATAGGCGTCCTCGCTGATGAAGATGCCGACGCCGTCGGCGGTGACATAAGCGTCATAACCCGCTGCCGCATTAGGCGCGTGCCAGGCGTCGCGCCCCAGCAGCGAATGCGCCGAGCGGCTGACGCCGAACCGCGCCTGATTCATCGCGGTTTGCAGCGATTCGTAATGGCCGTCCTGCTTCAAACGCTCAATCGCCGCCGCACCTTGCAACTTGTCTGCGGGCCGTGGCCCGCGCACCGTACGCAATTGAAAACAAATGGCGCTCGCCGCTGCTGCAATCAGCAAACAGACGGCGAGCCAGTACCGCCGGCGTTCCCCCTGGCGCACGACGGAATTCAAGATGGATGAATTCAGCTTTATGTATTTCATGCATTTCCCTCCTCAATCTCCTGTTGGCGGCCGTTGCACGGCGCGCTCATTTACTCAGGCGAAAATGCGGGCTGAAATCGCCGGTCAGGAAAATAAGAATTTGGGAAGCGAGCGAAGCGGAGAAAGAGCTTGAACCAGCTGGCAGGAAGCAGGCATTGGCAAGTCTGGCGGGTTTAGCCTCGGCAGGAGAGGACGGCAATGGAGGCGCGTGTCGCGTTCATCGTGTCGTGTTCATTATGATTCATTGAAGGAAGTTTGCATCGTGTGGCCAATTCTGCATTTGCCGCAATCCTGTTCTCGGCGCACGAAACCAATGCTGCGCTCAAGATTGAGCAAAACGCGGGCGATTTGTTCCTCAATCTCATCCGTCGAGCCGGAAGGGATTTCGATGATTTGTTGCAAGTGAAAAGCCAGAATGTCGGAAAGTTGCGCGTAACAACCGAAGTTTGAACGCCGAAAAGCGTGATTGACTAGCTCATCGAGCTGGCCGCTGCGAAAGGTGAAGAATGGAGAAACGTTGGTGTCAATCTCCCGGTAAAACGCCCGGCGGGTTGGCAACCCAACCCCCAATCGCAACCGGTCAAACTCCGCCTCGCGACTGGTCAACAGTTTGATGATTTCCAGGCCGATGTCCGGAGCCGCCGAGTAAACCGGGATTCCCAAATACCATTCGCCGGCCGTCGTGACGTTGCCCGGCAGGGTAGTGACTTCGACCTCGGCGCGTACTTTGGCGGGCATTTGGGAGAGCATCTGATTGAGGGTCGAATACCAATGGCGCCAAACCAGGGCTTCGGGATTGGCGTGAATGATGGCGCGGCTTTTCTCCTCCGAAGATTCCTTGCCCAGTTTATGGGTGCGATGACAAAGCTGGCGGTAAATCTGCGCCGCCCGGAGGGCTTCAGGCCGGCGCAGCCACTCCAACAATCCGCAAGGTCCTGACAAAGACTGGAACGATGCTCTTGGTAAGGTACTCAACATAATCTCGAAAAAAAGGCAGTTGTAGTTTTCACCGGTGCCTCGCGGAAAATCAAAGAAGAGTTTGGGCGCGCTGTGAGAACGCTCCCAATCGGCGCAGGCTTGCGCCAGGTCAAGCCAGGAGCCGGCGGCCCGACCGAGGTTGTGTCGGCTATCACGGCGATAGGCCAGCAGGCTTACGTTTTCATAGAAAGGCAACGCGCTGAAACCGCCTCCCCTTTGCCTGATCTTTTCTTCCAGGCCAGTGACAAAAGCGCCGGTCCAATCCTGATCCCAATCCTCTGCCGCAAAGGTGTGCAAGGTGATTTCAGGTTGCTCTTTCCGGTTCGACTCCGGCACCTGAAATTCGTCCAATTGCAAAATCTGCAATTCATCCAGGGTGGAGTAAGTCCCCAACCGCAACACACGACTGACCAGCCGATTCGGGCGCCCTTGATAGACGTGATCCTGCGATTTGAGCGCCACCTGCGGAGAGATCACCGCTCGCACGGCCTCGAAAAAGCGGCGGTTATAGTCTTCCTGCATTTGTGTTTCCGAATGCAAAAACAGACTGGTCTTGACGGGTTCGACGCGATTGCCGCGCACACGCAGCAAAGCCGAGCTTTTTTCGACACTCAGCGCGTTGGCTCCCAGGGCCAATTCAAAGGATTCCTGGCGATGCCGCATGCCGCGCGTCTTGGCCACCTTGAGCATAACGCGACTTACTCCGCGATGCTCGAAGTGCCCCAATTGAATGACACAATCGGCACTGTCAATGATCGGCCATTGCAAAACCGATGGCAGGTCTTTCGGCAGTTCGCCGCAGGTGAACAAACTGGTCACCCCCTGCCGGCGCAGAAAATCAACCAGAGTGTCGCCGAAGGTCTCATCTTCGCGCACCTGCGGGCAACTCTTTTCCCAATGCGCCACGTTATCCACCATCACACGGTCA
>CAZRXE010000817.1:0-2124 GCA_964603695.1 uncultured Heliomicrobium sp. | reverse complement strand
GTGGCCGCTGACGCGACCGAGTTTGACGTTGATGATGCGGCAAGCGCCTAGTTGTAGGGCTTTGCGCGCGTCGTCTTCGCTCAAAATGGATTCGTCCAGACAGATGGCTGTTTGAAGCTGCGGCTGCAAAGCGGCGTGGTCAATGATGTCGTCATAGCTGAGCGGCTGTTCGATCATCAGCAGATTGAATTCATCCAGCTTCTTCAGCAACTCAACGTCGCCGAGTGAGTAAGCCGAATTGGCGTCCACGGACATGACGATGTTCGGATATTCTTTGCGCAACGCGCGGATCATTTCCACGTCGCGGCCCGGCTTGATCTTGATCTTGATGCGCTGGTAGCCGGCGGCGACCTCGGTTTCGACTTTTTTCAGCATCGCGGCGTCGCTGTCTTCCAGGCCGAGCGAGACGCCGCAATTGACTGTTTCCTGAGTGCCGCCCAGCAATTGCCAAAGTGGAACGCCTTGCCGGCGTGCTTCCAAATCCCAGATGGCGCATTCCACAGCGCCACGCGCCATTTTGTTGCCGCGAATCTGCTGCGTCAGTTGCGGCACTTGTTCGGGCGATTCTATCTCTTTGCCCAAAACCATCGGCCCGGCGAAATCGCGAATCACAGACCAACAGCTTTCTGTATACTCGTGGTTATAAAACGGTTTTTCGCCGACAGTGCATTCGCTCCAGCCGTGCTGGCCTTCGCTGAAGACTTTGACCAAAACCATGCGCCGCTCGAAGGTGCGCCCAAAACTGGTTTCAAACGGCGCAACCAACGGCAGCCGGATTTCGCGTAGTTCAATGCGATCAATTTTCATAACTGGATTTCAACTTCTTCCTGATGTTCGTCCTTGAAAAACAAATAACGGCTGTTGCCGTTCGGGTCGGCTTCAAAGCCCGCGCAGTACAAGCCTTCGCCGAACAACTGCTGAAACTCCGCGCGAAGCCGTGCCTGCCAGCGCACGGCTTCGGCCAGGTCTTGTTTTTTAACGGCTTCGATGTCGCGCGGGACTTCAACGGCGGCCACTGGTTTTGCGGTTTGGCGAATGCCTGCTTGCGCATCGGCCACGCGCTGCGATTTCACCCACCATTCGGCAAAGACGCGGTCGGTGTCTAAGCCGCGATGCAGCGCGCTGGTGCTGGCGTTGCCGTAATAATTGACCTTGTACTGACGAATAACCGCGCCCAATTTGATGATGTTCAGATAAGCGTTGCGCGATTGCAGCGGGTCGAAAGTCCATTTGATGAGCGGCACGCCGGCGCGCAAGGCGTGGTCGCGCTGCGCCAGTTTGAGTTTCGCGCCGATGCCCGCGCTTTGCAGCGCAGGTTCCACCGCCAGCATATGCGAGTAGTAATAAGGCCGGAGCCGTTCATCGAAGGCCGCCAGCGCGTGCGAAAAGCCGAGCAGTCTTCCTTCGCCGTCGAACGCGCCGTAAGTCATACCGCCGCTGTGCAGCGTGATGATGAACGAGCGCAACGGCGTGATGTCCAGATCGGTGAATTGCCAGACTTCGCGTTGCAGGTTGAGACAGGCGGCGAAATCCTCAAACGTCTTGCAGGCGCGAATGATGTAATCGGGAACGGTGTTTTTGGGAATGCTGTTTTCGGGAATGTTGGTTTCGGGTGTCATCGTTTCGGGATTCGCTTCAGATTTCAAAACGTTCGTACCAGCTTTCGGGAACTTCGTCGAATTCTTCGCCGATGCCTTTGAGCGCGGCGGCGTGAAAGTTGAACAGGCGAATGCGCGACGGCGGGCGATAACGAAGCTCCACTTCCTGGCGGACTTGGGCTAGGAAGTGATCGGCAGTGATGTTGAACTTGAACAAGACCAGTTGCCGCGTCCCGCTGTGTTTGGCGATCCAGCCGATCTTTCGCAAACCGACCTGCCCGCATTCGCCCCAGAATTCCGCCTTGCCCAGTTCGTCGAGCGCCACCAAGTCTGGTTTGTAGCGCAAGCCGATGCGGCGTTCGATTTCCAGATGCGGATAAAGCGGGCTAAACATCGCAAACCCAAGTGCCTTCATCAGCACGTGTTCGTAACTTTCACCATTCTTTTTGTAAAGCGTGACTCGCTGGCCTGCGATGCGGAAATGATAGGTTTTGGAGAAATAGACCGCGCTACCCACGTTGTTACC
>CAZRXE010000816.1:0-7397 GCA_964603695.1 uncultured Heliomicrobium sp. | reverse complement strand
GTAGGGCAACCTGCCGAGGTTGCCCGGCGTGCTCGAAAGATGTCTTTGAAGAACTCAGGGCAACCTCGGCAGGTTGCCCTACTTTTGCTTATTGCAACGTGACCAGCACCAGCACCAGGCCTTTGCCTTCTTTCAAACTGGTCATGGCTTTGCCCAGAATCGCACCTTGTGCTTTGGCACCGTCGCCGGCTTTCATCGCGTGGCCGGGCGTGGCAGAAGTGGTCAGCAAATCGCCCGGTTCAATTGCGCCCTGCGAAGCGTCCACGTAACAGTAAACGCGACCGGAGAGCGCCACGGGCAGTTTGCCGTTGGCCAGCGTGCCTTCCTGGCTCATGGTCATGCCGGGGTTGACGCCGCCCGCGCCGCTGATGATGCCGGCCACGCGGCGGTCATACGCCTGCGTGCTGAGCGCGAGTTTGCCGGGATTGAGCGGATCAATCGTGACGACCATTCCGGCTTCGATTTTGTGCGCGCTGGCGTTGTCGGGCGCGTTCGTGACATCGAAGTTTTCCGCGAAATCCGCGCCGCCCAGGATTTGCAACACGCGCACGCTGGTCACGCCCGTGTCGCTGATGCTGAAGTCATAATTGGCCGCCGAGATCGCCGTGCCCGGATCGCTGGTGGTGCGGAAGATGTAAAAGCCCGTGTTGGTGTGACCCATGCCGAAGCGTTGACCCGCCGCGTTCGCTTTCCAGCCGATGGCCGTGGCGTTTTCCAATTCCAGCGAACCGCCCCAACCGTTGGTCGTCCATTTCGGGCCGCGTCCCAGACTCAGTTGATGATTCGGAGCTATGGTTCCGATGCCGACATTGCCCGAATCCTTAATCACCATTCGCGGAACATAGGTGTAGGGGAGGATGGCAATTCCACTGCTTCTCGGCTGGTAGCCGTAGAAGAAATTCAAATCGCCGTGCGCGCTCTGAATGCGGTGACTGCTTCTGAAAAGGAAATCGTTGGAATCCTGCAAGTTCAGGAAGGGTTCGTAACCGCGCGCGGTCAGCGCGTTTTGTCCTTCAATCGTCAGTTGGCTGGCGGACATGGAAGTCGTTCCCACGCCGACTTTGCCGCCGGTGTTGACGGAAAGGCCGAAGTTTGAAGACGGCGGCCCGCCCGCAGGGCCGGCCAGGAATTTGAAGGTCGAACCGTCAAAACGCAGATCGGCGCGGCCCGCGCCACGAGTGACGGTCAGCCCCGTCTCGGCGTTCGGCGTGCCGAGCGCGATTGCTCCGCCATTGCCGATGTTAAAGGCTGCGCTTCCTTCCACATTCAAGCGATAGCCCGCCAGAGGACTTGCTCCGATGCCGATGTTGCCGTTTTGTTCGCTGATGACCGAATTGCCCAGGTCGGTTTCGGAAGTGAAGACGGCCAATTGCCCCGGCGTTCCATTGGCTTCGGCGGTGGCGGCGTTCAACTCTTTCCTGCTTTTGTCGGCGGCTTGGCGTTCGGGGGCGTTTTTTCGATCCGCAGGCGTGCGTGTGCCGGCCACGGCGGTGTTCTCATCGCGCGCCACGGTCAGTTCCGTGCCGACGCCGTCGCCGTTGACGCTGGTCACCCACAGCTTGTCGGTGTTGCTGTCGCGGTCTTTGGCCTTGTCCACGATGAAATGGCCTCGGCGCACGCGGGCGGTTTCCGATCCTGCCTCTTTCACCGAAAGCGTGTAAGCGTAAAGGCCGCTTTTGATCGCGCCGCCGTTGCCGTCCTGCAACGACCAGTTCAGTTCGCCTTCGGCCAGCGGGCCGCTGTCGTAAACCAGTTGGCCGGTTTGATCGAAAATTTGCAGCCGCATTTCCGCGACGGCTTTTTGCGCTGTGAAACGGACTTTCTCCTGCTGAATGATGATCGTGACATCCTGTTGTTTGGCGTCTTGCGGCGTTTGCGCCAATGTGCCGGGAACCGCCAGCAAAGCGATGAGCAAAGTTACCAGATAACGTTTGATGGTCCGCATGAGTCTTCCTCCCATTCGATGCGTTGTTGAAAGCCTGACAGAGCGGGATTGCGCGACAAGCAAGCCGTTCGTCAATTGCAGGCGCATTAAACGTGAAGGCCGTCAAACCGTCACCGGGAGTTTACCTAGCGGGTGGTGTGAGTTGAGTCACAGGCATCTGCCAGTTGTCATTGTCTGCGGCGTGGTGGCTCAACAATGACAACTGACAGATAACAAATCGAAAATGGCAAATGACGAGACGCTGGGGCGTTCCTGGCTGGTTATTTGATTAGCCGCAAGCGCAGAGCTTTGGCGACGGCTTCGCTTTTGGAATGGACGTGGAGCTTTTCGTAAATGTGCTGCAAGTGGAAGGAGATGGTTTTGACCGTCACGCCCAGCGCGCCGGCGGCGGTTTTGTAGCTGTGGCCTTCGACCAGCAATTTCAGCAAACGAAGTTCATGCGGCGTCAGATCGTGGTCGGCTTGTTCGGGCGGACGGATTTCGCGGAACAGTTCCAGCACGCGGCGTGCGACTTCGGGCGACATTGGCGCGCCGCCGGCGGCGGCTTCTTTCAGGTATTCCAGCAAACGCGCGGGCGGCGTTTTCTTCAGCAAATAGCCCGAAGCGCCGCCGCACAGCGCGGCGAAGATGCGTTCGTCATCGTCATAAACCGTGTTCATCAACACAATCAGATTCGGATGCCGCGCTTTGAGCAGGCCGACGCCTTCGATGCCGGACATGCCCGGCAGGCCTATGTCGAGCAAGACCACGTCCGGCAATTGCCCGCCGATGCGCGCCAGCGCGTCTTCCATCGTGCGGAAACATCCGGTGCATTCAAAGCCGGGCGTGCTGCCCAGCAAAAATTCCAGCATCTCGCGGAACTTGTGATGGTCTTCGATCACGGCGACTTTCAGCGGTGCGACAGGTTGATTGGATTCGGCGCTCATTTTGATCGTATCGGATTCCTGGTTTTGTTTGGGCGACGGGGCGGAAGGCAGTGCAAGGGTACCTTTGCGGCGGCGGCCAGTCACTAGGCATTTACCTAGTCGCAGGTTTTTTTCGTCGTAGTCGGTTCCAAAATTCGGCTTTCCAGCGTTCCCAGCGTCGCCGGTGAACCGGGGCGCGCAGCACGGTGATGGTTCCGCGTCCGGGCGCGGAAATGATGCGCAGCTTGCCGCCCAGCGTTTGCGCGCGGCGGCGCATGCTGGCCAGTCCGTTGCCGCCGCCGCTGTCTGTCGGGACGTTTTTCGGATCGAAGCCGCATCCGTTGTCGCGCAGTGTCAGCCGCAGATGGTCGTGTTCATAACTAAACTCCGCCTTGACTTCGGTGCAGCTTGCGTGACGGGCGATGTTGTTGACGCTTTCCTTGAAGACCAAAAAGACTTCGCGGCGCATTTCCACGCCCAGGCGGATGCTTTTAGCTTTTTCCGACGCCGTGAATTTGAATTGAATGTCGCGCGTTTTGAACAGATCGTCGGCCAGTCGCCACATTCGCTCCGTCAAATCCTCAAGCCGGTCTTTCTTCGGATTGATAGTCCAAACCAGGTCGCTCATCGAATCCACCATCTCGCGCGAAGTGTCGGCAATCAGCGCCAACCAACTGTGCATCTGTTTGTCTTCGGACGGCGTTTGTTGATGCGCCAGTTCGCTGACCATCGCAATTAGCGACAGATTGACGCCGATGTCGTCGTGCAAATCCGTGGCGATGCGCGTCCGCACGCGCTCGACTTCCAGCAATTGCGACAAGCGGTAACGGTAAAGCGCGTAAATGCCCAAGCCCGCCACCGTCGCCGCCGACAGAACAAACCACCAGCGTTGCCATAGGGGCGGGGCAATCGTGAAGCTCAGCGTAGCGGGCGGATCGCTGAACAAACCTTGTGCATTGACGGCGCGCACGGCGAAGCGGTACGTGCCCGGCGTCAGGCGCGGATAATCCACCGTGCGCTGTTCGGCGGGGCGGCTCCAGGCAGTCTCTTCGCCTCCGAGCCGGTATTGATACCGCAGCTTTTCGCCGCCGCCCGGATCCACGCCGATGAAATCCAGGCTGAGATTGTTTTCCGTTGCCGCCAGTTCCAGCGGCGGCAACGAAGTTTTGCCAAGCGCCGACGTGTGCCGCGTTGCGCCCGTCACGCGCAGGTTTTGAATGAAGATCGGCGGGCGTGCGGCGGCGCTTTCTTCCGCCGGCGGAATCAACCGCGAAACAGCCTGCGCGGTGACGAACCATAACGCATTTTGCCGGTCGCGCCGGCTTGCCAGCACAGCGCCGGGCGCTAAACCGTCTGACGCTGAAAAATGCGTGACGCGATTGTCCGCCGGATTGATTCGATCCACGCCGCGATTGTGACCGGCGTAAATGTTGCCGCGCGCGTCTTCGGTCAAACAGAGAATGCTGTTGCTCCACAATCCGTCGGCAATGGTCAGCGTGTTAATGCGCGGATGTTCCGCCGAAGGATCGTCCATTCGCGCCAGCCCGTTTTCATTGCCGGCAATCCACAAACGTCCCGCGCGGTCGAAATGCAGCGCGTTGACGGTTCCCAGCGGAACGCCGTCCGCTTCGCCGAAGTAACGAAAACGCCCGCCGGCATAACGAATCAAACCGCTTTTGAAATTGTTGCGGTAATTCAATCCGATCCAGACATTGCCTGCTGCGTCTTCGCCGTAAACGTAGGGCAGCGCCTGCCGAAGGCTTTCATCATTTAACGCCGCCGGTAACGCATCCGGTTTTTTTGCGGCTTTTTCCAGGCGAAGAGTTTGAACGCCGGAAATCTCGAAATTGCTTTGTCCGGTGAAGGTCAGCCAAAGGTTGCCGCGCGAATCGTGGTAAATCAGTTGAAGGCCAAGATTAGCGGGCAGCAACGTTTTCCAATCGAACCAGGCGGGGAGCAGCCGCACATCGCCCAACAGGCTTACGCGTTCGGCAAGAAAAGGCTTCATGGTTTGAAACCGCTGCTTCGCGCCGGCGAACTGCTGAAAGTAACGTTCCTGATCCTGCTCACTCTGAACGCAGAGTTCGTCCGCCACATTGCCGAAAGCTTTTGAGGTGTAGCCCAGCCGGAAGCCGTCCGCCGCCGTCCAGGTGACGAAGCGATTGCGCGTCATTTGCGGCAACAGCATCAGACCGTTGTTGCGCGTTCCCAGCCACAAATTGCCCGCGCGATCTTCAAAGACAATGTGGACGGCGTTGTCGCTCAAACCTTGCGCCGTTGTGTAACTGACGAAGGCGCGTTCGCCCGGCTGTGTCGGTCCGGGCTGAAGCAGTTCGCTCAATCCGCCGGAAGTCGCCACCCACAGCCTGCCGTCCGAAGCGTGCAGGATGTTGCGGATTTGCGAATGCGCCAATCCGTCGCGCGTCGAGTAACAGCGTTCGATGATCGGTTGCCCGCGCTGCGGCGAGCGATTCAAGCGACACAGCCCGGCGTAGCGCGTGCCTCCCCACAACGTGCCGCCGGCTTCCAGATGCAGCGTCTGCACGAAGTTTGCGGGCAGGCCGTCTTTCGTCGTGAAGCGTTCGGCGCGCCCGTCCGGTTGGCGCACGAACAGTCCGCTGATTGCGCCCGCCCACAAGCGGCCTTGCGCATCGAAGGTGAGTGTCGAAACGTGCCGCCCTTCGACTTCGTTGCGCGGCAAACCGATTTCAACCCATTCAGCACTCGCCTGTTTCCCATCGCGCCGCAGCCGGAAAAGTCCTGCGCTGGTTGCGCACCAGATCGCGCCGTCCGAACCTTCGGCAATGTTGTTGACGTAATTGGATTCCACGCTTTCGCCCAGCCGGTAAACGATAAACATCGGTCGGGCGGAAGAATTCGCCGCGTTTGGCCGATAAGGCGCGGGCACGCCGTCCGGGTCGAACAAACAAACGCCGCCGTCTGTGGCCAGCCAGAACGTCCCGTCGTGCGCTTCCAGAAAGTTGCTCAAGCTGCGATGCGGCAAGCCCTGCGCCGTCGTGTAGTTGGTGAATTGATAACCGTCGAAGCGCGACAAGCCGTCGTTGGTGCAAATCCACAGATAGCCGCGCGAATCCTGCTTGATGCGATTGATGCCGTTGTCGGCCAGGCCGTCCGCCGAAGTCCACGACTTGATAGGCAATTGCTCCGCCAGTGCAAAAGCGAAAAGCATCAGCCACAGACCCGCCACTTGCGGGAACTTTATGGCGATTGTTGTCGAATGGAAGCGGTTGATCTGCATATTGTTTGCCACGTCAGCAGGTAGGTAAAAGTTTTTCAGGATGAACGCTTCTTTCATTTCCATTTGCCGGTTTTCAATTTTCATTAGTCATTGCTGTCAGAGCGATTCGGGCAATGACAAATTACAAACTAGAAATGGAAACTGGAAAATGAAATGACCGGCAAATTTTTGCTCGACTACTGTTGGTTCAAACGTTTTGTCCGGCGGCAAAACCTGATGCCCAAGCCCACTGAAAGTTGTAACCGCCCAGCCAGCCTGTTACATCCACCACTTCGCCGATGAAATAAAGTCCCGGCAGGCGGCGCGATTCCATTGTTTTCGATGACAGTTCGTCCGTGTCCACGCCGCCGGCTGTGACTTCGGCTTTGCGATAACCTTCCGTGCCGTTAGGCGTGATGCGCCAGCGATGAATCCGGTCGGCGACGGCGGTCAGTTCCTTGTTCGAGTAATGCCGCAGCGGTTTCGATCCGCCGTGAATTTGCGTCCAGGCTTGGGCGAAACGTTGCGGCCAGTGTTGACTGAGCAGGGTTTTCAACTCCTTCAAACCGTCGCGTTCCGCAGCCAATAATTTTTCGGCGTCGCTTTCGGGCAGCAGGTCAACTTCAATCGCTTCGCCGGAATTCCAGTACGAAGAAATTTGCAGTATGGCCGGGCCGCTCAAGCCTTGATGCGTGACCAGCAGGTTTTCGCGAAACTGTTGCCGGCGAAAACTGACTACGGCGTCCACAGAAATTCCGCTGATTGGGCCGAGCGCCGCGCGATCTTTTTCCGTCAGAGTGAATGGCACGAGCGCGGGTTTGGTTTGCGTCACTTTCAAACCAAACTGTCGCGCCAGCCGGTGGCCGAAATCGGTTGCGCCCATTTTGGGAATCGAAAGCCCGCCGGTGGCGACGACCAGCGATTCGCTTTCAAAGCGGCCTTGATTGGTTTCAACGACGAAGCTGTTGCCGGTTTTGTCTACTGCGCGAACCTGGCAGTTCAAATGGATTTCGACTTTGGCGCGGCGACATTCTTCCAGCAGCAAGTTCACGATCTGTTGCGAACTTTCATTGCAGAACAACTGGCCGAGTTTCTTTTCGTGGTAGCCGATCTTGTGGCGCTGAACTAACTCAATAAAGTCGTGCGGCGTGAAGCGTGCCAGCGCCGATTTATGAAAGTTCGGATTGCGGCAGAGAAAGTTTTCCGGCGCGGTGTGCAGATTGGTGAAATTGCAGCGTCCGCCGCCGCTGATCAAAATCTTTTTGCCGACCTTTTCGGCGTGTTCCAGCACCAGCACTGAGCGACGGCG
>CAZRXE010000815.1:0-1520 GCA_964603695.1 uncultured Heliomicrobium sp. | reverse complement strand
CTGTCATTTTCAAAATCTGAGACAATGCATGAGATTTGTTTGCGACTGTTTCTTCATCGTTACAATCTCTCGCTTGCCTCTCCCGGATGAACCACTACCCGAACTCCATCACGCGACACTCAAACGCTGGCTCCGAACCGTCGTCTTGGTCCGGCACACAGCCGACGGCAAGCGCCATCACGCAATTCTGGCGACAACCGATTTGAAGGCCACTGCTGCTGATGTGCTACGGGTTTACCAATCTCGATTCCAAATCGAATTCCTGCTGCGCGACGGCAAGCAACACGCCGGATTGACCGAATGCCAGGCACGAAACAAAGAAGCTCTGGACTTTCACTTCAATGCTTCGTTGGCCACGGTCAGCGCCGCCCGCGCAGCGGCTGCCGCAGAGCACAAAGGCGATGGCCCTTTTGTCTTTTCGTTAGCGACGCAAAAACAAATCGCTTTCAATGAGCACTTTATGAAAGAGATTTCTACCAAGTACGGTCACGACCTGAGTTTATGGAAAACCCATTCGGCATACCAAGAACTCAGGACTTACGGGGCGCTGGCCGCCTAATTTCTGTCTACAGTATTGTTTCTTGAGGAGCGAGAAAAATGCAAACACTTCAATCGCGAACCTTTAGTTCAACGTTTTCCGGCCTCCTGTTCGCCTGCGTAACATTTCTTTTTCTGCTGTGCCACACCTACGGCGTTTTTGCCCAGACAGACAAAACGCCCAGCCGTGGATTCCACCCGGCGGGATCCTACGCACTAAGTGATTTTGAAACTATCAGTACCACGAATGGTAATTTGATGTTGCACATCCCACTGGCTTCGCTCCCTGCCGGACGTGGAGGGTTGACCCATGGTTTAGTCTTAAATTACAACAGTAAATTGTATGATCACTACACGGCCGTTGCTGCAGACCCTGTTAGTACTCAGGCTCCCTCAGTCAACCAAAATCTTCTCAAGTTCAGCGATGAGGGACGCTGGACTTATTCCTTTGGCTATGATCTTCAAGTCATTGACCGGACAAGTCAATATCAATCTAATGATTTACCCTTGTGTCCCAATCCGGCCGCATATTACAGATACAAAGTGAAAATGCGCTTCCCTGACGGAAGCTTGCATGAATTTCGCCCTGCGGGAGCTTGGAATAATCAGTGGCAAGATTGGTTTAGCATTAGGCCGGATGGACTAATTGAAAACTGCGGCGTGGCTCCTCAGTGGACAACTGCCCCTCTCGTTTACTACAGCGTAGACAGTACTTACCTGCGACTCGAATTCCAACACGACTCGGATCAGAATCCTTTCAATAATCCCTGGACGCTCTATACGCCCAATGGCGGGCGAGTTACATTCAATGAGCCAAACACATTGGGCCAACGCATTTACGATCAAAATAATAACTATATAGAGATTCAGTCTCAGCACAACTACATTCTAAATGGCCAGCCAACCGGACACGAGGCTACCGTGATCGTTGACCAGATGGGGCGCTCTTTGGTAATCGAGTATAACCCTGTTAGCGGAGAAGA
>CAZRXE010000814.1:0-2940 GCA_964603695.1 uncultured Heliomicrobium sp. | reverse complement strand
CGAATACAGCGAAATGGTATGCGCCCCGCTTCCTCCAATCGAACCGGGCGAAAAGTGCTGCGCGCCGTAAGTGAAGTATTCGTAGGCTTCGTCGTGAATGTGATAAATGCCGCGTTCGGCGCACAGCCGATTGACCACGCGCAAGTCCGCTTCGCGATAAACCGCTCCGGTCGGATTGTTCGGCGAGATGGTCACCACCGCGCGGGTTTTATCCGTAATGGCCTCTGCAATCAATTGCGGCTGAAGTTGATAATCGGCGTCGGTGGGAACCAGCACTGCACGGCAATTAGCCATCGTGATCGCCATTTCGTGGTTGAAGTAATACGGCGTTTGCAGAATCACCTCATCCCCGGCATCGGCCACGGCCATCAACGCATTGATGAAGGCCATATTGCCGCCCGCCGTCACCACCACACGGCTTTTTTCCTCGACTTCGATTCCGTTTTCCGCGCGAAGCTTTTCTTCAATCAGGCTGAGCAATCGCGGAATGCCGTAAACCGCCTGATATTTGTGCTGCGCGGGATCGGCCAGCATCGCGCCGATTTGCTCGAAGGCTTCGGGCGGCGGCGGATACCAAACCACACCCTGTCCCAGCGAAATCGTCCCCGGATGCTCGCGAATCAATTGGCCGACCACTGGAATGATCGGCGTTTGCACGGATTGGATGCGTATAGATTCCGGCATTGGCGTGTTACTTCCCCTGAAGCTTTTTCCAAGCCGTCACGTAACGCTCAGTCTTCGGATTCGCCTCGTTCCACTTCGGCGCTTCCGAATTGTTGGCGATCATCGTCAACGCCAGCGCCACCATTCGATTCGTCTTGGCCAGATTCGGATAATTGATCTTTTCCCAGTGGTCGCCGACTTGATGATAATCGGGAAAGATGAACGCCACGCACAGCGTATGCGCGGGAACGCCGGCGTCAGCCATGGCTTGGTTATCGCTGCGGCCAAAAAAGGAATCGCTGTTCTTTTCGTGCTTGTAAACGTTGATGCCCGTCAACTCTCCGGCCTTCTTGAAAATCGGCCCCATGTCCGAAAAATCAAAGCCGGTCAGCGTCGCCGAATTGGTTTTGTCGCCTTCGCTGTCGTCCGTGCGACCGACGTGTTCCAGGTTCACATCGGCAACGGTTTTTTCCAGCGGAAAGGCCGGATGCTTGCCGTAATATCGCGAACCGAGCAGGCCTCTTTCCTCGCCGAAGAACGTCACGAAAACGATGCTGCGCTTCGGTCGCGTTTTCATTCCGGCCAGTGCCGTAGCCAGTTCAATCACCGAAACAGTGCCGCTGCCGTCGTCGTTCGCGCCATTGTTGATGGTGTCGCCAGCCATTCCAGTCCGCACGCCTATGTGATCGTAATGCGCCGTCACCATCACGTAAGTGTCTTTCAACACCGGATCGGAGCCGCGCAAAATGCCAACTACATTGCTTGTTTTGAAACTCAGCGTTTCTTTTTGATCGGTAATGACTTTGCTGATGACACCGGCCTGAACCATTTGATCTACCTGCGCGGCGCGCAAACGCATCTTGGTGGAACCGTCACTGGTCGCAGCTTCATAAACATCATTCGTCTTTTCGCCCAGCGTCCAGACGGCGGTTTGAAAATAGCCCTTTTCGCCGGAAGCCGCAGCGCCGCCGCCTGGTTCCACTCCCGCGCGGCGGAACTGCGCCGCAATGTATTCCGCAGCCATGTTCAATCCCACCGACGGCGTGGCGCGGCCTTCCAGCGCATCTGAAGCGATGAAAGACAAATGTCCGCGCAGCGAACTTTCGGAAATTCGATCCAGCGCCGCCTGCACTTCCGGCGCGATTTCCGATTTGGACTGAGGCTGTTGCGGCGAAGCCTGCAATGTCAGCCCCAGCACCGACAAACAAAAAACCGCGATCAACGCGGCAATTCTGAGTTTTGCGCCGCGCGCAAGTTCGATCAAATTCATCTCTGATTCCTTTTCAATTTAGACCATCGCCCTGTCGAAACTGTCCGACCAGACATAAGCGTCAATCACAGCCTTTTCGCCTTCCTTGCCCGGTTTGGCGTTGCCGTGTTCCATGCCGACCACGCCCGTAAAGCCTTTCGAGTGGATGTGCTTGAAGATATTGCGGTAATTCATCTCGCCGGAAGTCGGTTCCTTACGACCGGGATTGTCACCGACCTGGAAATAGGCGACTTCGCTGTAAGCCAGATCAATGTTCGGGATGATATTTCCTTCGGTGATTTGTTGGTGATACATATCGTAAAGAATCTTGACTGAAGGACTGTTGACCGCGCGACAAATCGAATAGCCCTGACTGATCTTGTTCAGGAACAGTTTGGGATGGTCGCGGCGCGTATTGAGCGGTTCCATGACAATCACCAATCCTGCCTTTTCGGCAATTTCGGCGCAGCGGCGAAACATATCAATCACGCTGGCGGTCTGATAGTCCCAATCCAGCCGTTCGTCGTGACAGCCCGGCACCACCGTACACCATTTGGCGTTGAGCCTTTTGGCGACTTCCACCGCGTTGCGCATGTCTTTCAGAATCGGTTCGCGAACTTCCGGCTTCCAGGTGGCGACGGCAAAAGTCGGATTGTTGAAATCCTTCGTGGCGACAAACACGCCCATCGTCATTTTCAAATCGGCCAGGGTTTTACCGATCTTTTCCTGCACATCAACGGGACGATCCGGCGCGCCGTTGTCTTCCAGCGCCGTGAAGCCCTGTTCGGCCATAAATTGGAGTTGCGCGACCAAATCGTCGCCCGCGTGGTTCTTGAACATGCCGAAATGCGGCGCGTAGTTGAGTTTGAACTTCCGCACTGGCGCAGTTGGCGAACTACCGGCCAGAGCGTCCGCCGCATTCACGCCCGCCATTGCCGCCGCGCCGGACGCGAGTCCGGCTTCGAGAAAAGTTCTCCGGTTCATACGATTCGTTTCCTTTCGATTTGGAGGTGAAAGAGTTTGGTGAT
>CAZRXE010000813.1:0-13507 GCA_964603695.1 uncultured Heliomicrobium sp. | reverse complement strand
GGGCTTGACAGATTGTGATGGCGAATCTAGCATCTTGAATGTAATATATCAGATTTCAAGTGTCTGACAACCATCATCGTAATGGCGGAGTAATTTTATGGCTGTCGTGGAAGCTACGATCATCAATCAAACCAAAATCAGCGAACAGGTTTATCAATATCTGCGCGGCGAAATCGTCGCTGGACGCATGCCGCCGGGCGAGCGGATCGATCTCGAAGAGTTGGTTGAACGGCTCAAGATCTCGAAGATGCCGATCAAGGAAGCCGTCGCGCGGCTGGCTTCGGAAGGCTTGCTCGACATTCAGGCGCGGCGCGGCACATTTGTCGCGCACCTCAATCCAGTTGAACTGGCTGAGACCTTCGAGGTGCGTTGCGCGCTCGAAGTGCTGGCGGGAAAGCTTGCTGTCAAACACATCACCAAAGCCGACCTCGAACGTTTGCGCGAATTGATCGCGGCGATGGAAAAATCCAACACTACCAAAGATGTGCAATTACATTTGGAACAAAACGCCGAATTTCACGGTTTGATTGTGCAACGTTCGGGGAATCGAAAGCTGCTCGATACTTATCACCGCCTGCGCACGCCGCTGCAAATCGCGGGCATTCATTCCAATACCGACAATTGGGTTGACCGCATCGCTCGCGAACAGCGCGAGCATCGCGCCATCGTGCGCGCGCTCGAACAACGTAATCCGGCGACGGTCGAAAAGGCAATTACCGCGCATGTACTGCGCGCCAGCAATTCGCTGGTCGAAGATGTCGAACAAGCTGTCGCTCATCGCAACGGCGTTTAACTTTCAGGAGTCCACCAATGCAAAAAACTTTGCTTAGTCTTTCCCTCATGCTCTGCCTGTTAGTAGGCAGCGCCGTTGCACAACAAGGGCGCGGCACGATTTTAGGCGGCGTCACCGATCAAACGGGCGCGGTCGTACCCGGAGCGCAAGTCGAAGTCGTCAACGTTAACACCAATCTCAATTTCACTGTTACGAGCAATCAGGAAGGCGCGTTCAGTTTGCCCAATCTGATCGTCGGCAGCTATCGCGTTACTGTGTCGAAAGACGGCTTTAAGAAATACGTCCGCAGCGGCATCGTGTTGGAGGTTGACCAGAAGGCGCAACTCAACGTTACGCTCGAAACCGGCGCGGTGTCTGAAGTCATCGAAGTCGCGGGTTCCGGCGCGTTGGTTGATACGACGACGGCTACGTTGGGCAAAGTGATCGAAAATCGCCGCGTGCAGGAATTGCCGCTCAATGGACGCAACGCCTTTTCGCTGGTCTTGCTTTCACCTGCCGTGCAATCGGGCGCAGGGCCGTCGGCCAGCGGCTTCGGTGATCGCGGCACACAGGTTTCGCTGATTCGCATCAACGGCAGCCCGCTCGCCAGCAACAACATTTCGGTGGACGGTTTGAGCAGCACCAACCCTTACATTCCTGACGTGAGCATCAACCCTAACGTAGATTCGGTGCAGGAATTCAAGGTGCAAAGCAATGCGATGTCGGCGGAGTTCGGCTTCACGCTGGGCGGTGTCGTCAACCTCGTGACGAAGTCGGGCACCAATCAATTTCACGGTTCGCTGTATGAATACTTCCGCAATGACGCGCTCGATGCCAATTCGTGGACGAACAATCGCGTCGCGCGCAAGAAAGCACCGTTGCGTTATAACCAATACGGCGGAGCCATCGGCGGGCCGATCCGTTTGCCGGACAAAGTGTTTGGTCCGCTGGGATACGATGGACGCGACCGGAGCTTTTTCTTTTACAACTACGAAGGCTATCAGTTCACCACCAACACGTCGGGTTTTTACACGATGCCGACCGAAGCGATGCGCAACGGCGATTTTTCGCAATTGAAAAATACTGTCGGAACGCAAATCAGAATTTTCGACCCGGCAACGACGCGCCCTAATCCCAATGGCAATGGCTTTTTACGCGACCCATTCCCGAACAACATCATTCCGGCCAATCGCATTGATCCGGTGTCGAAAAACATTCTGGCGTTTTACCCGCTGCCCAATCGCACGCCTGACAATTTGAACAACAACCAGAACAACTATTTCGGCGTCGTCTCGAACAAACGCAATCTCAACAATCACACGATGCGTTTCGATCATCAGTTGACGGCCAAAAACAATTTCTCGGCGCGTTATGTTTATTACCGGCAGTTCACCGATCAGGGTACGGCGAATCTCTATCCCGATCCGCTCATTCGCACGCGCAACGACCCTTATCGCGGCCACAACATTGTGTTGACCGATTTGCACAACTTCACGCCGAATTTGCTGCACGAATTCCGCATCGGCGTAGCGCGGCAGATTTTCGATTTTGCCGTAGCGAGTGCCTTTCAGGACTGGCCGCAAAAGCTCGGCTTGCCGCCCATCGTACCGCCCGATTCCTTCCCGACGATCAACAACGGCCTGCCCGGCTTTAACGTAGGCACCATCGGACGGCGCGGCGGCGTGGTCGGCCAGCTTTACGATTCGCTGACGTGGATTCATGGCAATCATTCGACCAAATTCGGCACGGAATTGCGTTTGACGCAGGCGAACAATCTGCAACGGTCTGCGCCTTCGGGCAGTTTCAATTTCCCTGCGACGCTGACCGATAACGCCGCGCCAGTCGCGGGCAATCGCATTGATACCGGTTCGCAATTCGCTACGTTTTTGCTGGGAGCGGTCGGCAGCGCGAGTGTTGTGCGTACGCTCGGCGAATCGCAAACCAATAAATCATTCGGCGGATACATCAACGACGACTGGCGCATCCGCCGCCGCCTCAGTCTGAGTTTGGGGTTGCGCTATGACTATCAGCTTTATCCTTACGAGCGGAATTGCGGCACGTCTAATTTCAACCCCGTGGCGATTAACCCGCTCAACGGCCTGCCGGGCCGCACTGAATTTGCCTGCCTTGATTACGGACGCGCTTTCACTGAAAACAATGCGAAAGATTTTGCGCCGCGTGTGGGCTTTTCGTGGGATGTTTTCGGTACGCAAAAAACCGTCGTGCGGGGCGGCTTCGGCATCTTTTACGCCTCGCTTGTAGGCCAAAGCGCCGAAGCATTTGAGAGCACCAACGGATTTGCTTCGACTAATACGCCTTACAATCCGGTGGGCGGCAATACTTTGTTGACGGCTTTTCAATTCAAAGATGGTTTGCCTTCGCCTTCGTTGTTTGCGGCAGGCGCGGCATTCGGCCCCAACCTGTTCGCCATTTCCAACAACGCCATCTTGAAAGAAAAGAATTCGCCGACGATGCAATCCCAGCAATGGAATCTGTCCATTCAGCAACAACTGCCAGGCGGTTATTTGCTTGAAGCGGCCTATTCGGCCAATCACGGCGTTCACTTGTTGTCGGGCAGTTATGATTTGAATACGGCAGACCCGGCGCGCATTCGTGAATTCGGTCTCGCGGGACGTTTGGGCAATGCGGTCACCAATCCCTTCGCGGGGAAAGTGCCGGGGCAATTCGGCGGAGCGACGATCACTCAGGCACAGGCACTGAAACCATTCCCTTATGTCGGCGCGATCACGGTGCGCAATCCGCATCAGGGCAATTCGAATTATCACGCGCTGTTGCTGTCAGCCGAGAAACGTTTTGCGCAGGGGCTGTCTTTCCTCGCGTCTTACACGTGGGCGAAGCTGATTGCTGACTCGATGTATAACCCGATCAATTTCGTCGCCACAGAGCAAGGCAACGTCAATGGCTTCCAGAACATGTTCAATCGTCGCAACGAACGCAGCGAAGAAGCTTCGAACGTGCCGCATCGTTTCGTGTTGAGCGCATTGTGGGAATTGCCTATTGGCAAAGGCCGTCGCCTCAACGTGGACAATGGTCTGGTTGACGCGCTGGTGGGCGGTTGGCAAATCAACACGATCACGACGGTTGTCGCGGGCACGCCGTTGGTGATTCGCGGCGCAAACAACGGCCTGGCTGATCGTCCTGATTGGGTCGGCTCGCTCGATTTGCCCAGCGGCTTTACCGACGCGACGCCAAACCTCGGAGTGTTGTGGTTCAACACGTCGGCGTTTTTGAATCCAGCGTTGTATACGTTTGGCAGCACGCCGAATACGATCAGCGTGAAGCGCAATCCTGGTGCGATGATTTTCGACATCTCAGTGTTCAAGAACTTCCGCGTGACCGAAAACCTAAAACTGCAATTTCGCGGCGAAGCCTTCAACGCGCCCAATCACGTCAATCTGGGTTTCCCCGGTACGGGTTTCAGCCCGAATGCGAGCGGCGTCAATCAAAGCACTTCGCTGGGACGCATCACCAGCGCGCGTGACCCACGCCAATTCCAGTTGGGATTGAAACTGATTTTCTAAAAACGGCATCAGGCAAAGGAATCAGGGTAGAGGAATAATCAACATTATTTTGCCTTGATTCTTTGCCTCTGATGTAAAAACACGCAAAGACGACCTGAACAACATGAAACGACGGGCGTTCCTGCAAAATGCTTCTCTGGCTGCGCTCGCAACGCCGCAGACCATTGCGTCTGTGGCAACGCCGGATTTTGTCATTCATCCAAATCGTCCCAAGCAAATCATTCGAGGATTGGGCTTTGAGATACAGGCTGATTCCATCGGCTCAGGCAATCACGGGCTACCCGAAGAACCGATCGCCGTGCCGCATGACCTTGTGCCGTCAGAGCGCGAGCGGTTAGCCGACGAGCTGCTGAAAGGCTTTCGTTATTGCCGCTTGGCAGGCGGGCTGTACTGGCGCGGATTGGATGCGGAAAAGAAATTCATGCGCCCGCGTTGGCCGGAGCAATTGCAGGAATTGAAACAACTGCTCGACCGTGCGGGCGTTGAAGGATTGTCGTTTGAGTATTGGTCGCCTGCGCCTTTCTGGAAAGGCAATCGCGCTTATTACGCTAGCAGCGATTCTGCCGCAGACAAAGCCAGCAACGTGCTGCGATGTTTTGCTCCTAGCTTTGCGGATGATCCAGATTACAAAGGCCATGCCACTCGCTTTCTCGACGATTTCGCGCAGGCCGTCGTGACCGACATCCGCACGCTCAAAGCCGCCGGACTCAAAACCTCCATTTTTGGCTTGCAGAACGAGCCGATGGTCAATCATGGCATTTATCCTACTTGTGAATACGTTACCTCAGAGCATTACGTGCGCACCTATCGCGCGGTAGCCGGAGCGATTCGACGATACGATCCTTCGATTATGCTCGTGGCTGATACAGAGGCTGGGTTTCCTCACAAGATCGGGCCAGCGATGAATGATCCACAGGTCGCCGCGCTGGTGGATGCGTATGTCGTGCATACCATCGGCAGCTCTTCGGAAAATGCTCGTCAGGCACATCAGGAAATTCGCGCCCGCTTGCCGTTGCGTCCCTGGTTTCAGAACGAATACGAATACCTGACCGGTGGAGCCACGCCGGATCGTTGCCTGAACACTGTGCAGCACATCATGAATTCGTTCCAACTGGCCGAGAACCCGACGTGGTTCTGGATTCATTGCCTCAAACCACTCAAGAACGCCGAGGCGAGCGGGTACGCACTCGGATTCTGGAAATCGCTCATCGAAAAAAACACCGCCATGTCCGCCGAGCAGTTCCGTCGCTGGCCCGGTGGCCCTGAATTTACAGACTTGCCCGAACCATTCAAGCGTATGGAGATGGTGTCGGCAACGCGCCCTGTCGCCTATCGCTTCATTGTCAATCAACCGGTCACGGCGTACCTGCTAGCTGAAAATGCCGCAGGGCCGGAGTTGGATTCCGCCTGGGAAAAGTTACCGCTCAAAGCCGTGTGGACAGGCGGAAGCGATACGATTTTTCGACGCCAATTTGCGGCGGGAGAAATCGCGATTCCCGCGCCTGTCACACGCAACACACAGCGTCCGGCAATCGCGCACGCAGTTTTTGTCGAGCCTATCAATGCCCCCAGCTTCAGCATTCAAATCGGCGTCAATCAACCAATTCAGGTGCGCTCACAGGCGTTGGCGCTCGAACGCACTGTCGCCGGTATCAAGCCCGGTCATTGGATTTTCAATCCTTTAAACTGGAATGCGGTCGGCAGCTTTGTGAAGCACATGCCCTGGGATTGCCGCGCGCTGGCGGTTGATGAGAAAGCCTATGACGCCGAGGCCCGTATCTTGGCTTTCAAAAAGCCGAACGGGAAAGTGACAGTGGTTGTCTCGAACCGCTCAAATAAACCGCGCAGCGTTGCCATTGCAACGGGATTAGAGCAGGCACGCTGGAAAGGCTCCCGCTATACTCCATACGAAGCCGGACCGGACACGAAGGGCGTTCCCGTCGGCTCACAAACGGGCGCGCAACTGAATCTGCAACTGGCACCACAGAGTTGGGAATTCTGGGAACAGCAATGAGCAACAACATCATCGAAATAAAATCGGGGCCAAAGGAAATCATCATGAAACGTTCGCTCTTCATCTTCACGCTAAGCCTGCTGACCCTGATGGTCAGCGTTCGCGCACAGGAACCTGAGAAAAAAAACGAAACGCCAGTGCAAGTTGGCAACGCTTTCCCAAACATCACCACCATTGCCGAATATAACTCGCCCACAGAAGCGGGCATCGGCGCGTTGTTACCCTGGGCGAATCGGCTGTGGTTCGTCTCTTACGTGGCGCACAAACGCGGCGAAGGCACGGGGCTGTATTGGGTAGACGAGACGATGCGGATGCACAAGCATCCGGCGAGCGTTGTTGGCACTTACACCAATCGTTACATCCACACGCCGACGAATCTGGCATTCTTAGGCCCGCATGTCATTGACACCAAAGGCAACGTGCGCACGATTGACGCGCTCAAGAGCTATCGTCTGACTTCGACGATGGATCACCTGACTGATCCACAGAACAAAGTTTATATGCTGGCGATGGAAGGCGAGTTCTTTGAAGTGGATGTGCGCACGTTTGAAAGCAAACAGCTTTTCGATCTGGTCAAGGAACTCAACATCACTTTCAAAAAAGGCGCGGTGCATTTCAAGAGCGGTTACGCCGCGCACGGGCGCGTCGTCGTGGCGAACAATTCCTATTACGAAGCTGATTATCTCGGCGAACAGGAAGCCGGACGCCTCGCCGAATGGGACGGCAAAACGTGGACGATTCTCGAAAAGAAACCGTTCGCCGAAGTCGCGGGCAAAAGCCTGTCGGGCGGCGGCATCGGCAATCCGATTTTCGCTACGGGATGGGATAAAGCATCGGCGATTTTGAAAGTCTTCGCGGCTGGCAAATGGACGACGTGGCGTTTGCCCAAAGGCGCGCAGACTTTCGATCACGCTTACAACACTGAGTGGATGCGGATTCGTGACGCGCAAACCGAACGCTTCCTGATGGATTTGCACGGCATCTTTTACGAACTTCCTGCGCAAATTTACGGCGGCAGAATTTTGCCGATTCGCCCGATCAGCAATCACCTGCGCATCGTGCCGGACTTTTGTTATTGGCGCGGCTTGTTCGTGATGGGCGGCGATCAAACCGACCGTTCGTTAGGCCAACCGCAAACGGGTTTGTGGTTCGGGCAAGTGGACGACTTGTGGAAGATGGGCAAGCCGGCGGGCTGGGGAAGTGTGTGGCTCAAGCAGAATGTCAAAGCAGGTGAACCGTCAGAGCCTTTTTTGATGACTGGTTTTGACCACAAGGTCGTCCATCTCAAACACACTGCGAACAAGGGGATTCAATTCAAAATCGAAGTGGATTTTTTAGGCGATGGTAGTTGGGAAACTTACGACACGATTGCCGTACCCGCGAATGGCTATAAACATCACGAATTCCCCACCGGATTCAGCGCACATTGGGTGCGCGTGACGGCCAGCGCCGATTGCAACGCGACAGCGACGTTCATTTACAACTGATGAAAAAGCAGATTCACAATTTGCGCTGGTGGATAGCCGGTCTGGTGTTTTTGAGTACGGTTATAAATTACGTTGACCGGCAAACGCTGGCAGTGTTGTCGCCGCAACTGACCAAAGAGTTGGGGCTGACAGATATTCAGTACGGCTGGATTTCGCAGGCGTTTTTGATTCCTTACACAGCGATGTACATCGGCGCGGGACTGTTGCTGGATCGTTACGGCACGAAGATCGTTTTCGGCATCGCAGCCGTCTGGTGGTCGTTGGCCGCGACTTTGCACGCGGCTGTCAGTTCGGCGTTTGGCTTCGGAGCTTTTCGTTTTTTGTTGGGTACGGCTGAATCTGCAAACTTCGTCGCCGCGCAAAAAGTCGCTGCTGAATGGTTTCCGCCCAAAGATCGCGGCACGCTCAACGGCTGGGTTCAGGCCGGCAGCGTGACGGGCGCAATCATTACTCCACCCGCTGTCGTTTGGCTGGCAGAACGCTACGGCTGGCGTTCGGCGTTTTTGCTGACCGGAGCGCTTGGTTTGTTTTGGGCGGCGGCTTGGTTCTGGTTTTATTACCTGCCGGAAAAACATCCGCGCATTTCGGCAGATGAACTGGCGCTGTTAAAAAGCAGCGAATCAACCGCGTCGCCAATTCCCGCCGCTTCCCCATCTCCCAGTCTTCAGGCTTTTTTCCGTTTCCCGGAAACCTGGGGATTGATGCTGGCGCGAGTTATCTCCGATCCGGTTTGGTGGTTTTATTTGTTCTGGCTGCCGAAGTATCTAACCGAAGCGCGCGGTCTGACGAAAACGGAAATGGCTTGGTTATTGTGGGTTCCTTATCTGCTGTCCGACGCCGGTTCGATCCTGGGCGGATGGTATTCCGGCAAATTGATTGCGCGCGGCGGCAATGTTTTGGATTCGCGCAAAACGGTAATGCTATGGTCGGCGCTGATCATGCCGATTGGCTTGTTGCTTGTCTGGAAACCACCGATTCCGCTGACGCTGCTGCTTATCAGTTTGAGTTTATTCGCCCACAACAGTTGGAAAACCAATCTGGTGACAATGACGGTGGATATTTTTCCGCGTCGGGTAATTGGCCGCGTGCATGGAATCGTCGCCACCGGCGGAGGTATAGGCGGCGCAATCATCACGCCGCTGGCCGGTTATGTGATTGCGTGGTTTTCTTATACGCCTTTGCTGATCGTGATGGGCGTACTGCATCCACTGGCTTATTTGTGCATGCGCCGACTTGTCAAAAGCGATTCACAATCCGCAGTCGAATTGAAATTACAGGAGCAGTCGCAATGAAGATCACGCGCGTGTTGGCTTTCGTCATCAAAATTCCCAGAGACCTTGCCGCCGCGCGCGGCACTGCCGGTTCGCCCGCCCCGCTGGTGGAATCGGCGAACGATTACCGCTGGGCGACGAATTACCAAACTCTTTATTCGACCAAGATCGAAACGGCGCTTATCAAAATTGAAACCGATTCCGGACTGATTGGTTGGGGAGAATCGCAATCGCCAGTTGCGCCTGAAGTCGTGCAAATAATTATCGAAACCATTCTTTCGCCGATTCTGATTGGCGAAGACCCGATAGCGCACGAACGATTGTGGGCGCGGATGTACGCTGCGATGCGCGTGCGCGGCCATACGACTTCTTTCATGCTGGACGCGATTGCCGGAATTGACACAGCGTTGTGGGACATCAAAGGCAAAGTGTTGAACGCGCGCGTTTGCGATTTGCTGGGCGGGCCCTTCAAGAATCAATTGCCTGCTTACGTTTCCGGTGTGTCCGGCGCGGATCAAGCAGCGCGAATCGAACAAGCGGCGGAGTATCATGCGCGCGGATTCAAATCCTTCAAACTGTTTATGGACGCCGAGCCGGAAGATACGTTGCGAGTGGTTGACGGATTGCGCGAACGGTTGCCGGACGCGCAGGTTTTCGTGGACGCTTTGTGGCGATTTGATTCGACGCAAGCCGTCCGATTCGGCAAACAATTGGACGCGCGCAACGTCGGATGGTTTGAAGCGCCGTTAAAACCTGAAGACATTGTCGGTCACGCGCGATTGGCTGAAAGCATTGAAACGCCTGTGGCCATTGGCGAAAGTTACCGCACGCGGTTTGAGATGCAGCCGTTTTTCGCGGCGGGCGCGGTCGAAGTTTTCCAACCGGACATTGGCCGCAGCGGCATCACCGAAGGCTTGAAATTGTGCGCGTTGGCGGAATTGCACCACACAAAAGTCGCCTTTCACGTCAGCATAGGATTGGGCTTGCAAATCGCGGCGGCCTTGCACGTCGCGGCTTCGATCCCGAACTTGATGGTTGTCGAATGCAACCCGCAAGTGTGGCGAGTCGCTGATACTTTGCTGCACGCTTCATTGCCGGTTGGCGCGGGCGTAGTCGGCATCCCTGACGGCGCGGGACTTGGCGTCGAAATTGACGAAGAGAAGTTACGACCATTTATCAACTGATCTTTCCCACTAAGGCACACAAAGAAAACACAAAGGAATTTTTAGACAGGGTTTTCAGGATTCGTCAGGATTGACCCAGAGTTTGGTGATCCGTGAATCCTGAAATATCTTGTTGATCCTGTCTGAAAACTTCGTGATCATTCGTGTGGCTTCGTGGAAGAAAAAAGGATTCGCTGGAATGAAAAACTACGAAGGTATTTTCCCGATTGCTTTAACACCGTTTGACGAACACGGCGAAGTTGACGAAACCAGTCAGCTTTCGCTCGTCAACTATTTGATTGATTGCGGCGTTCACGGCATAGCCATTTTTGGCAATGCCAGCGAAGGTTACGCGCTGGGCGAAGCGGAAAAAGCGCGCTTGATGTCGCTCATCATCAAGGAAGTTCGTCGCCGCGTGCCGGTCTTCGTTTCCACTGGCCACACCGGCACACACGTCGCCGTTCAACTTTCCAAAACCGCCGAAGCCGCCGGCGCGGACGGATTGATGATTCTGCCGCCGTATTTTCTGAAGCCTTCCGCCGAAGATTTGTTCGGCTATTACAAAGCGATTTCCGATGCGGTCAGCATTCCGATCATGATTCAGGATGCGCCCTTGCTGACCGGCGTCAATATCGGTGCGGCGCAAATGGCGCGAATGGCCCAAGAATGCGCCAACGTCAAACTGACCAAAGTTGAAGCTCCGCCGACAGCCCTGAAAGTCACCGAAGTCAAACAAGCTTGCGGCGACTCACTGGTGATTTTCGGCGGCTTGAACGGCCACTTCTTTTTGGAAGAGTTGCAACGCGGCGCGCGCGGCACAATGCCCGGCAGCGACATGATGCCGATGTTCGTGCAGGTCTGGAATTTATACGCAGCAGGCAAACTGAAAGAAGCTCGCGCGAAATTCAATCACTACTTACCATTGATACGGTTCGAGCTGCAGCCAGGTCTGGGCGTTTCGGCCATGAAGCATAATTTGAAGGTGGCAGGCGTCATCAAGCATACGACTGTGCGCCCACCGACTCGTTCGCTGGACGGTCTGGCCGTTGAAGAGTTGCAACAGATTGTCAGCGACCTGCGGATTTGAACAATTGTCGCGGCCACCGGAAGTAAGTTCTGATAGCGGTTCTCAGGTGCGTGCGACCTTAAACCACAGATAAACGCGGATGAACAGAGATAAACACAGATCAAGCCTAAAAACCATCTGTGTTCATCCGTGTTTAGCGGAAAGAGAAAATGAAAAAACTTCGCCTTGTCTCGCTTTTGCTGTGCGGCGCGTTGCTGTACGGAAACGCCACGGCCACGGGCGCGCAAACCAAATCCGGCAACAAACCGGAGCGTCTGGAATGGTTCCGCGATCTGGCCTTCGGTATGTTCATTCACTGGAACGTGGATGGCACGCTCGGCGGCGTCATTAGCCATTCGCTGGTCGGCGCGTCAAAAGATTACTCCGACCGTTACTTCGCCGATCTGCCCAAACTCTTCAACCCGCGCAAATACAATCCCGACGAATGGGCTGAACTGGCCAGGCTCGCCGGAATGCAATACGTCGTCTTCACGTCGAAGCATCACGCGGGCTTTTGCCTGTGGGACACGAAAACCACGCCTTTCAACGTGATGAACACGCCTTACGGCAAGGACATGCAAAAAGAATTGGTCGCGGCCTTTCGCAAACAAGGCATCGCCATTGGCTTTTATTTTTCGCCGGACGATTTCCAATGGCTTTATAAAAACGGAAAGCCCGTCGCGCGCCATCCGCACCCGGGCGTCACGCCGCAGGAAAACGCCGGATTGATGGAACTAGACAAAGCGCAAATCCGCGAATTGCTGAAAAATTACGGCAAGATTGATTTCTTTTTTATTGACGGTCCGGAAGGCGGTTTGCGCGAATTGTGCTGGGAACTCGATCCGGACATCGTCGTCACGCGCGGCGCAATTGAAACGCCGGAACAGTTCATTCCCGGCCTGCCGCTGGCCGGTGCCTGGGAAGCCAATCTGACGATGGGAACCGAATGGCCTTACAAACCGACGAATGAAACGTATAAATCCGGTCAGTCGCTGATTCGCACCCTGATCGAAACCCGCGCTAAAGGCGGCAATCTGCTGCTCAACGTCGGCCCTAAACCCGACGGCGCGCTGCCCATCGAACAGGAAGACCGCCTGCGCGAAGTGGCGCTGTGGATGTTCGTCAATCGCGAAGCTATCTTGAATACGCGGCCCTGGGTCGTCACCAACGAAGACGGCGTCTGGTTCACCAGCAACAAAACTCAGGACACGCTTTACGCTATCGTCACAGACGCCTGGAAATACGGCGAACCGAAATCGCTGACACTGAAATCCGTTGCGGCAACAGACAAAACGACAATTACCGTATTGGGACAAACCGGCGAATTGGTCGAATACCGTCCGCAAGTGAAACCGCTGGCCTCTTTCACGCAAACGCCCGAAGGGCTGAAGCTGACGGCGTGGAAAGCGCAGCGGCTTTACACCAACAACCAATGGCCGAATCCGGTCGTCGTCAAAATCACCAATGCCAGAGCGGGCGTGACGCCGCCGCGCATCGAGACGCTGACCGCAAAATGGAACGCCGCAAACAAAACCGCCATCGTCACCGGACGACTGGACGATTTGGGCAAAGCCGCATCCGTCGAAATCGGCGCACAATATCGTATCAAACCCGAAGCGACGGAATTCACTTCGCGTCCGTGGCAAACGACGAATCTGACGCCGCGCAATACGGCTGGCGAATTCACCGTTGATGTCAGCGGACTCAGCGCCGGGCAACGTTATGAATTCCGGGTGCTGGTCAAACATCCGCTGCTGTCGGTAACAGGCAAGGAAGTCGTGTTGGTGGTCGCGCCATAAGTGCTTGCTTACTCTTTTTCTTGATCGGAGGTTCTTTATGATTTCCCGTCTCCTCTTCGCCTTAATCCTGCTTTCGTCTTCGGCGTTGGCGCAATCCAATAATGCCGTGACAGCAGGCGAATTCATCGTCGAATCCGCCACGATTCACAACCTTGGGTTTGAATGGAAAATCAGCGGGGACGACAACCGCAACGCCACTGTCGCCGTGCAATATCGCAAGCAAGGCCAATCCGCTTGGCACGAAGCAATGCCGCTCTTGCGCATCGGCGATGAAAAAGTATGGCGTGCGCGGGAGTTTCTTGAATACTGGACGCCGCGCATGTTCGCGGGCAGCATTCTTGATGTTGACGAAGCCACGTCGTATGAATGCCGCTTCACGATGAGCGATCCTGA
>CAZRXE010000812.1:0-3366 GCA_964603695.1 uncultured Heliomicrobium sp. | reverse complement strand
CCCGTGGTCACAATCAAATTAGCCTCGCCCGCATCGGCGTAATGGCGCAACCGCGCGGCAATGCATTCGCGTTCGTCGGGCAGAATTTCCGTCGCCGCCACTTCGGCTTTCAGCGCCTGTAACTCCTCCACCACCGCCGGGCCGGACAAATCCTCGCGTTCGCCGCGCGCGGCGGAATCGCTGATTGTCAACACCACTGCTTTGATCGTTACGTTGGTCATACGTTCCTGAGAATGCCGCAGAGTGTAAATGGGAAGCGCGGGTGATTCAAACGCCGCTCGAATTTAACCGAAGGCCGCGCGAATCGAAGTCTTACGCCAACCCGCCGGGAGCAAAAGCTAAGGAAAATTTGGACAAGCATTTTTGGTTCTTCCCTACTTCGCGTCATTGGGGTCTGGCGTGGAATTTCAACTCGATGACGTCAGCCGGAATTTCATCTTGTGACCGTTCGCGATATAAGTTTTGCCGCGCCTCCGGCTGATCGCTGACGCCGGAAAAGGCGCTCATCGCCATCGGAAATCTGGCTGGCTTCTTTGACGCGGTGGCCTGATCCGAAGGCGTTCACGAACCGACACACAAACAACATGATTTCTGGCGAGCAATGCTCGTTTGACAATCAACACTATCTCCACCTGATTTGAAAGGAATTTGCAGTGAGCAAGGAAAAACTTCATCTGGAAGGGCCGCAAACCAAGTCGGTTTACGCGGCGAAGAACTTGAATCAAACCTCGGCCATCAGTCCGCCGATCTGGCAAACCACCACGTTCAGCGCCGAAAGCGCCGAAGACTTCGCTGAAATCGCTGTCGCCACCAAACCACAGGAGTTTTACACGCGCTACGGCAATCCGAACCACGCCATGGTCGAAGAGACGTTGGTCGAACTTGAAGGCGGTGAACTGGCCATTGTTTTCGGTTCGGGAATGGGCGCGGTTTTCGCGGCGATTGCCAGCCAACTCAACACCGGCGATCACATTATCGCGCAGCGCAATCATTACGCCGGAGCGACGACGCTGCTGAAAGACATTCTGCCGCGCTGGGGCATTGAAGTCAGTTACGTGGATCAGACCAACAATGCGGAGTTCGCCGAAGCTGTCAGGCCGAACACGAAAATGATTTACGTGGAATCGCCGGTCAATCCGCTGATGCAGATCACGGATTTGCGCTTTATCGTCGAACTGGCCCGCGCGCGCGGCATTCTGACGGTTTGCGACAACACCTTCGCCACTCCGATCAATCAACGCCCGCTGGAATTAGGCCTTGACGCCGTTATTCACAGCGCGACGAAATACATTGGCGGCCATCACGACGCCACCGCCGGCGCAATGGTCGGTAAGCGAGACTTCGTTGAACGGGTTTGGAAATTTGCCTTGGTCGCCGGTGCGGCACTCAGCCCGTTTGACGCCTGGCTGCTTTTGCGCGGTTTGCGAACGCTGGGCTTGCGCGTGGAACGCCACAACCGCAATGCGATGGCGTTGGCGCGATTTTTAGAAGCGCATCCTAAAGCCTCGCGCGTTTATTACCCCGGCCTGGAATCGCACCCGCAACACGAGCTGGCCAAATCGCAAATGACAGGTTTCACAGGCATGCTCAGCGTGGAATTGCGCGGCGGATATTCGGCGGCGGATAACTTGATGTCTTCGCTGAAACTGGCCACGCGCGCAGCAAGTTTGGGCGGCTTTGAAACTTTGGTTGTACATCCGGCTTCGATGTGGAGCTTGCAACTGTCCGCCGAACAACGTGCCGCCACGGGCATCAATGAAGGCTTGGTACGCATTTCCGTCGGCCTGGAAGACGAGGCCGATTTGCTGCGAGATTTCGAGCAGGCATTGGCGCAGGCTTAACGCGATCAATTAGCTCTTGCTGGCTCAGGTTGTGACATCGAAAAAGGCAAAAAAAATAAGGAGAGACTTTTGGTCTCTCCTTGTAAAGGCTAGCTTTGCTGGGATGAAAACTTGGAAGACAATGGTGCAAGAATCTTCTCGCACGCGCAGCTAGACTAGGCAAGCTCGATGCCACGAGAGGGCAAGGAGCTTCTTCAAAGCTTATCTCCTTCAAAAGCCTTCGGTTTATCCATTATGTGGGTCTTGGTTCATCACCACAAAATTCTTAATTTATCCAGAATTTCGTAACCTTGCTTCAATTTTTCGGAGACGAACGAAATTACGAAGGCTGTTCGCCTGAGCCTGCTTCGCTCAGCCAGTCCTGTGCGGTGAAAAAAGTCCAGGCTTCAGCTTCAGGCGTTTGTGACTCAGGTTGATAATCGTAAACCCAGCTCGCCAACGGAGGCAGAGACATCAGGATGGATTCCGTGCGTCCTCGCGTTTCCAATCCGAAGACGGTTCCACGGTCATAAACAAGATTGAACTCGGCGTAACGCCCCCGCCGAATCAATTGAAACCGCTTCTCGCGTTCGCCGAATTCAAAATGCCGGCGTTTTTCAACGATGGGCAGATAAGCAGGCAGGAAAGCTTTGCCGGCGTCTTTAACGAAAGCGAAGATCTTTTCCGTGTCGTCTTGTAGATAATCAAAGAAGATGCCGCCGACGCCACGCGTTTCGTTGCGATGTTTGATGAAGAAGTATTCGTCGCACCATTTTTTGAAGCGCGGATAATGTCCGGCGTCGTGTCTGTCGCAGGCGTCTTTCAGCGTTTGATGGAAGTGAACGATGTCTTCGCGAAAAGGATAGTAAGGTGTCAGGTCCGAGCCGCCGCCGAACCAACTGGCACTGCCTTTTTCCAGATAACGAAAGTTGGCGTGAACCGTCGGAATGTATGGATTCTCAGGGTGCAGGACGAGCGAAACGCCCGTGGCAAAAAATTCACGGCCTTCCGCGCCGGCAACGCCCTCGCCGATTTTGTGCGCGAACTCTTCGGGCAGTTTGCCGGCAACGGCGGAAAAGTTGACGCCGGCTTTTTCAAAAATCGCTCCGCCTTCCATCACACGCGTGCGTCCGCCGCCACCGCCTTCGCGGTGCCATGAATCTTCGCGAAATCGCGCTTTGCCGTCGGCGGCTTCCAGCGCGCGGCAGATTGCGTCCTGCAAGCCAGAAAAAAAATCCTGCGCTTGCGCTCTTATGCTTTCATTTTGATTTGGCATCTTCTTGATTTGGCGTTTAACGCTACAACAAATCAGCGAACGCTTTCTTCGTTCGCTCGAACCACCAATAACCAATCCCGAAACAAATCAGCGCAAACGCCAGCGTAAATGCCAGCCCGCGCCAATCTGGCAATTTCCCTTCGAGCAACACGTGCCGGTAACTGCGAATCAGCGGCGCGAATGGGTTCCCATCCACGAGCCAATGGTAATTCGACGGGATAAGATTTTCCGGGTAAAGAATCGGCGTCAGGTACATTCGCGTTTGCAGCG
>CAZRXE010000811.1:0-2681 GCA_964603695.1 uncultured Heliomicrobium sp. | reverse complement strand
TCAAGCAAAGAATGGCCATTAAATACTTGACGAGCCAATGCGGTATAGTTTTAACGAAAGTCATGACTAGATAGAGCTTATGCCACAAAATTCAAAATGCCTATTTACCACCAATGCCTTGCCATTACCTACCTAAACTACTGAGTAGCGTTCTTTGCACACCGAAAGCCAATATACTCGGTTTTGGTTGCGGGCAAATGGAAAAAGCGATCCGTCGCCGTCTGAAATTTCGCTTCGGCATTGAAGGCACCTCCACGCAAGACTTTTCTGCCGGAATTAGGATCATTGGGTGGAAGTGTGCTTCCCGGATAGAGCTTGAAATCACTTGCCGTCCACTCAAGTACGTTGCCAGCCATATCAAAAACGCCAAATGGACTGGCTCCCCCCGGGTAACTGCCTACAGCCCTAAGTTGACCAGGCTGATCCTGTGAAGGCGCAGCGCTGGAAAGTTGGGACTTCCACTCATTTCCGTAAGGGTACAATCTGCCATCAGTACCTCTTGCCGCATATTCCCACTCCTCTTCCGTCGGCAATCGCTTTCCGTTACCCTTGCAGTAAGCTTCGGCATCATCCCAGCTAACGTTATATACCGGCAGTGAAGCTTCCCCATCTGGGTAATGCCCATTGCGCCAGTGTTTGGGCGGTTGTCGTCTCGTCGCATCCACGAATTGCTGATACTGTTCGTTGGTGACTTCTGTTGCATCAATGAAAAAAGGCGTAACCGACACCTTATGAACTGGGCGTTCATAATCATTCCCGTCAACGCGTCCCATCTCAAATTCACCAGATTGAATTGAAATCATTCCAACGGGAGGGTTTGAATTTCTCCCAGGTTCTATAGGCGCTTTTGGGCGAGTAAGCAGCCAGTAGCTAATTCCCACCGTTAACGAGACCAGTAACGCAATGCCCAAGAAAAGCGGCAGTTTTGACTTCTGCTCTCCCGTTGCCCTGACATTTCTCTGGCGTAAATAATGTTCAGCGATAGGCAAGTTCCCTGAAGAATGGCTGGCGGCATTGTTGTTTGAGTTACCGAACGAACCTGACGAACGATCCGCCCCCGTGAGAACAGTTTGTCCAATGCCAACGGTCGGCGCGTCCGCCAGGCTTTGCCGGCCGCCACCTCGGCCTTCCTGTATAACTGTTTGCCGGGCAGTGAACATGCGGCCAGTGATCTTGGCCAAACCGGTCTGCTCGTATTCTTCGATCAGTTCTCGGAATTGATGGGCGGTTTGATAACGGTCATCGGGATTTTTTTCGAGAGCTTTAAAAACGACTTTTTCCAGTTCCGCAGGAATGCCGGGGTAGTAATCAGCCATCGGCGGGACGGGCATTTCGATGTGGCCCCGGCGGATTTCATAATCAGAAGTCCCGCTGCCATCACCTTCGAACGGGACGTGGCCGGTGAGCATTTCATAAACTACCACTCCGAGCGAGTAAATATCCGAACGATGATCCAGTTCGCGGCCTCGTGCTTGTTCGGGACTCATATATTCCGGAGTACCGGGATTGAACCCCATCTGCGTGCCGCCTTTGACGCCGCGTACTTTGACGATACCGAAATCCGTGACTTTGACCACGTCGTCGGGCGTAACCAGAATGTTGGCGGGTTTCAGATCACGATGAATGATGCCTTGATGACGCGCGCCGGTCTTGTCCAGATAGATAAAATTATGTGCGTAATCAATGGCGGCGAGGACTTGCTTGAACAGCTTGAGAGCGCGGTAATCGGCAATTGGCCCGGTTTCGCGCATAATCATCTTGCGCAGGTCGCGCCCCGGCACGTATTCCATCACAATGCAGGTGGTATCTCCGCTGGCGATGAAATCATAAACCCGAACGATGTTCGGGTGATCCAATTGCGATTGGACGAAGGCTTCGCGTTCCAGCCTGTCGCGCAGGTGCTCAATTTGTTTTTGGCTGAAGTCTTCAGTGCGAATGGTTTTGATAATGACTTCGCGAGCCAATCTGATGTGACGGCCTAGGTAAAGCTCTCCCATCCCGCCTTCGCCAAAGGGGCTGACTACCTCGTAGTTTCCAATGATGCGTCCGAGCATAGAAATCCGGATTGCGGTTGTGGTTTGCCTAATCAGCTTTCGCTCGCAAACCACAACCAGTAATCATTTTGTCGGCTTTTTGAAATTCAAAACACAATCCTGATCGCGCAAACTGACCATCAGCGTGAAGTTCCCCACGCGCAGCCGGTCTCCGTCATTCAACTCTGCCAAATTCACCCGTTCTTCATTCAGATGAGTGCCGTTAGCGCTTTCGAGATCACAAACAAAATACCTGCCGCCGCGCCGCTCAATTGCGGCATGATTTCGGGAGATGTTGTCTCCTTCAAGCACAACCTGATTATCCATTCGGCGACCAATCGTGATCCGCTCTTCGCTGAAAGGCTGCGTGACGCCTTCCTCCAATCCTTTGACGACGATGTGCGGATCCAACTCAATCACTGGCGGTAAATGGTGTGGCGTCGTTTCGCGGCTTTTGAGTCCTGTGGTTCTCATTGAAGACTTGAGATGGACAAACAGGATGTTGTGTCCGATGCGAAGCTGATCGCCATCTTGTAACTGCGTTTGCTGAATGCGTTGGCTGTTGATGAATGTTCCATTCCGACTGAAATCGTGCAAAACATAAACTGATCCGAGTTGGATAATTTCGCAGTGCAATCTGGATACCGT
>CAZRXE010000810.1:0-2988 GCA_964603695.1 uncultured Heliomicrobium sp. | reverse complement strand
GCTTGTTTTCCATCAAAGCCACCGGACAAGGCACGGCGGCGGCGCAAACCACCTTCGACGGTGTGACCTATCAAAACGCCTTCAAAGCCGACGGCACGGAAAACGACCTCAGCGCGGGAACGAAAGACCGTCCCAATGTGTTGGTGCTTTACACCACTGGTCTGCGCAACACACCCGCCGCCAATCCGAACGACGGCAACGGCGTGGCCGAAGCCATTACCCTCAAAATTCAAGGCGTGCCGGCCACAGTGCTCTACGCCGGTCCCGCGCCGGGCTTGGAGGGAGCGGATCAAATCAACGCCATTATTCCGCCCGAACTGGCCGGCCTCGGCAGCGTCAACATTCGTGTCCGCGCCAATAACCGCGACTCTAACATCGTGACGATCAGGCTCGGCGGGCAGGTTCCCGACGCCCGCGCGGCTGACATAGCCTTTGGCCAGACGTTCAACGGAACCTTGACCGTGGACGATCAAGTCCAGGCCGGAAGCAGCGGAAACACTTTCTTCTTCGACGCCTACAAGTTTTCGACCACCGCCGCCAATACGTCCATCGCCGTTGACCTGCGTTCCACTGCCTTCGACGCCGCCGCTCTACTCTATCGTTTGGACGGCACGCAGTTGACCCTGGTTGCGGCGGACGACGAATCGGGCAGCTACGGCAGTCGCCCCGCCGACAACAATCACAACGCGATGCTGATGACCGTCATTCAAAATCCTGGGAATTACGTGATCTTCGTCACCTCCTCCGACTTTGAGCCGAACGGCATCGGCAATTACTCCGTCCGCCTGGTCAACGCGACCATTACGCCGCTCACTTACGCCCAGACCGTTAGCGGCACGGTAGCCAACACGGATTTGCAAAATTCCGTCGGGGTTTACTACGACCTGTACTCGTTCAACGGCACTCAGGGCGACCGGCAGTCCATCCGCATGACCTCCACCGCCTTCGATTCCTTCCTGATTTTGCTGCGCAACGACGGCGACCCTTATCTGGTGGCGGACGATAACGGCGCGGGCGGAAATGACGCCTTGATTGATCCCACTCACGGCAACAATGGCGTCAACGGACAACCACTGCCGAGCCTGCCGCGCACCGGCACGTACATCATCGTCGCCACGCCGTTTGAAGCGAACAGAACCGGCAACTACAACCTGACTCTCAATCGGCTGAACAACCTGACCGGCGAAGCGGAAATCGTGAACAATTGGGAACGCCTCTTCCGCGCGCCGAGCCGAGAACTCCGCTCGCTACGCGTGGTCGGCGGCGATGCCGATAAACCCAGCGTTGAACGCTACGGCACTCGCCGCATCGTCCAATAACAACTCAACATCCAGAATCCGAAGTCGGAAAAACAAAAGCAGGGGAGAACGCGATAACGTTCTCCCCTGCTTTTTTGATCAGACCATTTCTTACTTGCCCACGAAAGCCAGCCAATCGCCCGGCGCTTCCTTTTCGCCCGAAGTGATGGCGAAGAATTCTTTTTGCAGCGCGGCGGTGATGGGGCCGCGTTTGCCTTCGCCGATTTTGATGCGGTCAATGGAGCGGATGGGAGTGATTTCAGCAGCCGTGCCGGTGAAAAAGACTTCGTCGGCGGTGTAAAGCGTGGCGCGCGGAATCAAGGCTTCGACGACTTCGTAGCCCAGGTTGCGCGCCAGTTGAATCGCCGAATCGCGCGTAATGCCTGTCAGACCGGCGCTCGATAGCGGCGGCGTGAAAAGTTTGTCGCCGCGAACGACGAAGATATTTTCGCCGCTGCCTTCGCTGACGTAGCCCTGAGTGTCGAGCGCGATGCCTTCGACAAAGCCGTTGAGGATGGCTTCCATTTTGATGAGCTGCGAGTTCATGTAATTCGCGCCGGCTTTGGCCGTCGGTGGCAAGGTGTTCGGATGCATGCGCGCCCAACTGGAAACGCAAACGTCCACGCCTTCTTCAATGGCTTCCGCGCCCAGGTATTTGCCCCACAACCAACTGGCGATGTAAACCTCCACGGGATTGTTCAGCGGATTGACGCCGAATGCGCCGTAGCCGCGAAAGGCCACCGGGCGCAGGTAACACTCTTTGAATTCATTGACGCGAACCGTTTCCAGGCAGGCGTCCATCAATTGTTCGACCGTGAATTCGAGCGGCATGCGATAAACATGGCAGGAATCGTGCAGCCTCTGGATGTGTTCGCGCAGGCGGAAAATCGCCGGACCTTGCGGGGTCGAATAACAGCGAATGCCTTCAAACAAGGCCGAGCCGTAATGAACGACGTGCGACATGACGTGAATGTTCGCATCGTTCCACTCAATGAATTTGCCGTTGTGCCAGACCTTTTGCGCGGTCTGGCTGGAATTGCTTGGATGAGCCATAAAGCGTGCGGTACTCCTTGAAAATTTTGCCGGAAATGCTTTGAAAATCGTGGAAAATCAGGTTGTTTGACGTTGAATCCAACCTGACCGGCATCATAAAGTCGGCTGGTAGTGAGGTCAAGCAACGCCCGGGTACGCATCGCTTCCAGCGTGCGGAGGCGTGAAGAACGCACGCTGGAAGCGATGCGTACCCGGATATCACTAGGAGAAAACCCGCATGAGTTTCGACACGATTCGCGAATACTGTCTGTCGCTGCCGCACGTCACCGAAAAAGTCCAATGGGACAACGACCTGTTGTTGTGCATCGGCGGCAAGATGTTCACGGTGATGGCACTGGACGCCGCCGCGCCTTACCGCATCTCCCTGAAATGCACGCCCGAAGAATTCGCCGAACTGACCGAACGCGAGGACATTGATCCAGCGCCTTACGTCGCGCGCTATCATTGGGTGTCGCTGAAACGTTTCGACGCGCTGCCGCAGGCGGAGTTGAAACGGTTGGTCAAGGATTCATACGAGATGGTCAAAGCCAAATTGCCGAAAAAGCTACGCGACCAACTTGCTGCCTAAAACCTTTTTTGGGGCTGATCGAGTCGGCGGCTGTGCTAAACAACGCTGCAGCCGGTTGAGCCACGATAC
>CAZRXE010000809.1:0-5516 GCA_964603695.1 uncultured Heliomicrobium sp. | reverse complement strand
AGGACCTGACCGCCGCTGAAACCGCCTACAAAACAGCGAAGGCCGAATACGAATTTCAGAGCAATATCGCGCTCAATCGTGAGGTAGCGGAATCGCGCGCCGCCGTTGACACCGCCCGCGTTGACGTCAAGCACATGCGCGATCAACTGGCTGCGTACGGCGCGCCAGTGGCGGCGGATGAAAAGGATGACGATCACAGTCACGATACTTCACTGATTGCGTTGCGCTCGCCGATTGCCGGAACCATCACCGAACGGCTGATCAATGCCGGTGCAGGAATCGAGGCGGGCAAGCCTCTTTTCACAGTCGCCAACATCTCCAATTTGTGGGTGATTGCCAACGTGCCCGAGGCGCAGGTTAGATTCTTGCGCGCCGGCACATCAGCGCAGGTGCGCGCGGCGGGCGGAGAAGAATCCGTCACTGGCCGCATCACTTATATTGATCCGAGCCTGAACGAAGAGACACGCACCGCGCGCGTCCGTGTGGAGATGGCGAACCCGGGTGAGCGGTTCAAGGTCGGCTCTTTCGTCGAGATTAGTTTCAAGACGGAGATCGCAGGCAGCGCGGCAGTCGATAGATCGCTGGTCATTCCCGACGAAGCTGTGCAGCGCATCGGCGAACGCACAGTCGTCTTCATTCCCAAAGAAAAAGAGGCTGGGCATTTCGAAGTCCGCGAAATCGAGCCTGGTGGTGTCACCGACGGGTTGCGCCGCGTCACCAGCGGACTGAAGGCGGGCGAGCGAGTTGTCACGCGAGGGAGTTTCACGCTCAAGACGCAACTGATGAAAGGCGAATTGGAGGATGACCACTGATGATTAACAGACTAATTCGCTTCGCGGTTTCGCAGCGTCTGATCGTGTTGTTAATGGTCGCGCTACTGGCTGGCGCGGGTGTTTATAGCCTGAGGAGTCTGCCGATTGATGCCGTGCCTGACGTGACCAACGTACAGGTACAAGTGCTCACCGCCGCGCCTTCGCTGGCGCCGTTGGAGATTGAGCGACAGATCACTTTCCCCGTCGAGGTGGCGATGAGCGGATTGCCCGACATTGAAGAGATTCGTTCGGTCTCGAAGTTCGGCCTTTCAGCCGTGACCATTGTGTTCGATGATTCGGTGAGCATCTACTTCGCCCGCCAACTGGTGCTCGAACGCCTGTCGCAGGCCCGCGAACAGATTCCGTCGAACATCGGCTCGCCGGAGATGGGGCCGATCTCAACCGGCCTGGGCGAGATTTATCAATATGAATTGCGCCCCGCGCCGGGCGAGGAAGGCAAACAATATGACGCGACAACGCTGCGCACAATTCAGGATTGGAACGTACGGCGGCAATTGCTCGGCGTGCCGGGCGTCACCGAAGTCAATAGCTTCGGCGGGTTGGAGAAGCAATACCAGGTGCGGCTAGACCCGAATCAGTTGCAGGCTTATGGGCTGACGCTGCGCGATGTTTATGAAGCCGTCTGGCGCAACAATGCCAATGTCGGCGGCGCATACATTGAAAAGGGCGCGGAGCAGTATCTGCTACGCGGCATTGGCCTCGTCACTTCGATTGACGACATCAAAAACATCGTCGTCAAAACGGGCAAGGAAGGCATTCCCATTTATGTGCGAGACGTGGGCGAAGTAGTCATCGGCGCGACCGTACGGCAGGGCGCGGTGACGGCTGATGGCAAAGGTGAGATCGTCGCTGGGATAGCCATGATGCTCAAGGGCGAGAATTCGCGCACCGTCGTCAGTCGCGTCAAAGAGCGCGTCGAGCAGATCAAAAAGACTTTGCCGAAAGGCATCGAGATGGTCCCATTTTACGACCGCACCGAACTGGTTGACCGCACGATCAGAACAGTCGTGATCAACCTGTTGGAAGGCGCTGCTTTGGTCATCCTGGTGCTGATCTTGTTGCTTGGCAACTGGCGCGGCGCGCTGCTGGTGGCAACGATCATTCCCCTCTCGATGCTCTTCGCTGCGATTCTGATGCGTGTCTTCAACGTCTCGGGAAACCTGATGAGCCTCGGCGCTCTCGACTTCGGCCTGATCGTGGACGGCGCGGTGGTGATGGTTGAAAACGCCGTGCGGCGCAGAGCGGAAGCGCAGCATGCCGCCGCCCTGCCTGAAGGGCCGGCTGATCCGCCGGAGCATTCGATTCTCGACGCTTGTCTGGAAGTCGGGCGTCCGGTCGTCTTCGCGGTGATGATTATTGCCATCGTCTACTTGCCGATCCTCAGCCTGACCGGCATCGAAGGCAAGATGTTCAAGCCGATGGCGCTGACCGTCGTCTTCGCGCTCGTCGGCTCGCTGCTGCTGTCGTTGACCTACGTCCCCGCGATGCTGACTTACGTACTGCGCGGCAAGGTTTCCGAGACTGAGAGCTTTGTCATCCGCTTCGCCAAAAAGTGGTATCGCCCGGCGTTTGAGTTTGTGCAAGGCCGTCGTCGCGCTGCCGTGATTGCCGCCGTTGCACTCGTGGTGATGAGCGGCGCGCTCTTTCCTTTCCTCGGTTCGGAGTTCATCCCGCGCCTCGACGAGGGCGCGCTGGCGATTGAAGCCCGACTTTTGCCGAGCGTCTCGCTCTCGCAATCCGTCCGCACATACAGCGAAGTCGAGCGTGTGCTGCGCCAGTTCCCGGAAGTCACTCAGGTCGTCACCAAAATTGGGCGGGCAGAAGTGGCGACTGATCCGATGAGCGTGGATTCGGGCGACGTCTTCATCGAGTTGAAACCGCGTGCAGAATGGAAGAGCGCGAAGACCAAAGAAGAATTGGTCAACAAAATGGCTGAGGCGTTGGAGAAGCAAGTGCCGGACGGCGCATCGTTCGGCTTCTCGCAACCGATTGAACTGCGCGTGGCTGAGTTGATCTCCGGCGTGCGGTCTGACATCGCCATCAAACTCTTCGGCGACGATCTCGATACGCTTAAAACGTCCGCCGATCAGATCGCTGCGGTGGTCAATAAAGTGCATGGCGCGGAAGACGTCAAAGTTGAAGCCACAACGGGGCTGCCGCAGCTTCAGATCAAACCTGACCGCGCGGCGATTGCGCGCTACGGCCTGAACGTCGAGGACGTCAACACTCTGATCGAATCCATCGTCGCCGGGAAGGAAGCCGGGCAGGTATATGAAGGCGAGCAGCGGTTCAACCTGGTCGTGCGCTTAAACGAAGATGCCGGACGCGATGTCGAGTCAATCAAGAACCTGTTGCTGATGGCTCCCAACGGTCAGCGCGTGCCACTGGCGCAGGTATCGGACATTGCGCTGGTCGAAGGCCCGGCGCAGATTTCACGCGAAGACACGCGCCGCCGCATCGTCGTGGAATTGAACGTCAGGGGCCGCGACATCGGCAGCTTCGTCAAGGAAGCGCAGAGCGCGCTCGACGGGCAGGTGAAATTGCCCGCCGGGTATTACTTGACCTGGGGCGGGCAGTTCGAGAACCTGGAACGCGCGAGCGCGCGGCTGCTGATCGTAGTGCCGTTGGCGCTGTTTCTGATCTTCGTGCTGCTTTTCACGACATTCAATTCGGTAAAGCAGGCGATTCTGATTTACACGGGCATTCCGTTCGCCATCGTCGGCGGAGTGCTGGCGCTCGCAATGCGTGGGATGCCTTTCTCGATCTCGGCGGGAGTGGGGTTCATCGCTCTCTTCGGCGTCGCGGTGTTGAACGGCGTGGTAATGGTCAGTTATATCAACCACCTGCGCGAGGAAGGACGGTCGGTCGCGGACGCCGTGCGCGAAGGCGCGGAGACGCGCTTGCGCCCGGTGCTGATGACGGCGCTGGTGGCCAGCCTGGGATTTATTCCGATGGCGCTGGCAACTTCGGCGGGCGCTGAAGTACAAAGGCCGCTGGCGACCGTCGTCATCGGTGGCCTGATCACATCAACCCTGCTTACTCTACTCCTGCTGCCGACGCTCTACGGCTGGTTCGAGCGCGATAATCCGAAAGAGAATGTAACGGAGTGAAAGAAATCCGATTGCAGCAGGCAAAGAGGAACTATGGAGAAAACAATTTTTGAAATATCGAAAATGGACTGTCCATCAGAAGAAAGTCTCATCAGGGTTAAACTGGACGGAATTTCAGAAATTAAGCATCTTGAGTTTGATATTCCCAAGCGTCAATTGACGGTTGTCCACGATGGGCAACTCGAACTTATTGAAAGTTCAATCCTCAATCTCAGTCTAGGCGGTAAAAGATTAGGTACGGAACCAACCGACCAGGTTGAGTTTACGGAACAGAAAAGCCAACGAAATTTGCTGTGGACAGTTCTTGCCATCAATTTCGCCTTTTTTGTGGTTGAGATGATAACCGGGTTGATTTCGGCATCAATTGGGCTAGTTGCCGATAGCTTGGATATGCTTGCCGATGCGCTCGTTTATGGAATCAGCTTGTTTGCCGTGGGCGGAACGGCGGTAAGAAAGAGAACCATTGCGAGAGTCGCCGGATACTTTCAAATCATTCTTGCCGTTATCGGTTTTATCGAAGTCATTCGGAGATTTGTTGGGGTGGAAGAAATACCTGACTTTTCAACGATGATTGTCGTTTCGATTCTGGCGCTGATGGCAAATGGGTTTTGTCTCTACTTACTGCAAAAATCAAAAAGTAAGGAAGCCCATATGCAAGCAAGTGCGATTTTTACTTCCAATGACGTAATCATCAATCTTGGCGTAATCGCTGCTGGAGTCTTGGTGCATTGGTTGAATTCAAACAAACCCGACTTGATTGTTGGAAGCATCGTTTTTGCTTTGGTAATGCGGGGAGCCATTAAGATTTTGCGACTGGGAAGATGAATCAACCTAACCATCCAAAGCTATGATTATAGTGGAATCCGAAAGTCATTATGGGACACGCACATTCACATTCGCATTCACCCGCGAGTCAGAACAAGCGCCGTTTGGCTATTGTCTTCGGCTTGACGCTGACTTACCTGTTCGCCGAAGTCATTGGCGGATTACTCACGGGCAGCTTGGCGCTGCTGGCCGACGCCGGGCATATGCTGACGGACGTGGCCGGATTGGGCTTGGCGCTCTTTGCCATCAAATTCGCCGAACGTCCGGCCACGCCGGAACGAACTTACGGCTATTACCGCGTCGAGATTCTGGCGGCGCTCACCAATGCCGTGGTGCTGATTGTGATCTCACTCTATATTCTTTATGAAGCCTATGAGCGGTTCCGCAACCCGCCGGAGGTGCAAAGTAAGGCCATGCTGCTGGTCGCGGCAATCGGCTTGGCCGTCAACCTTGTCGGAATGTTCATCCTGCGCAAAAGTTCAGGAGAAAGCTTGAACATGAAAGGGGCGTACTTTGAAGTGCTCTCCGACATGCTTACTTCCATCGGCGTGATCATCGCGGCAGTGGTGATGTTGACGACCGGCTGGTATTACGCCGACCCGCTGATCTCGGCGGGCATCGGGTTGTTCATCCTTCCACGCACTTGGGTATTGCTGCGCGAGGCGGTAGGCGTGCTGCTCGAAGGCACGCCGTCTGACGTCAACCTGACGGCGCTGCGTTATGCAATCAACGGAGTTGAAGGGGTTGC
>CAZRXE010000808.1:0-3310 GCA_964603695.1 uncultured Heliomicrobium sp. | reverse complement strand
GGCCAGAGTTCATCCAGAGTTTTTTCAGGCGCTGAATCATGTCTAAAACCTCGATCACGTTGCCCTCTGCCCTGATTGTTCATGTTCAATCCTCCCTTGCTGTGGAGCGCGTTGCTGTAATGGCATAACGCACAATGGTTGATAAATAAATCGTCTCGATGTTTCGGCCATTGTCGAAATCAGCAATAAGGCGGTCTGCCCATTGACGCAATTCCCGTTTGCGTGAATCTTTATCATCCTTTCGCGGGTAATTACGGCCTACGTGATAAGCCAACCGTGAAGTGGCCATTGCTCCTGGTAAACCTCCTTGCTCCCTGAATTGCGCCAAACGTAACAATGTTTGTAACCAACCTCGTTCCGCGATTCTTTCGTTTACCCACCAGGTTAATCGCGTTGCCGCTTTGATAATGGTTGCGTGATGTTCCCACTTCCAGATTTGACCGAACGCGGCAAGCTGATCTTTGGGGGGGAGCGCATTTTGTGCGGCTTGGGATTTGGCTATTCGAAGCAATTCTTCAGCCTGTTCGACTGCGGGTTTAATGGGGCGTTTCGGTTTAATCATTGTGATGCCCGCGCTGAGCGTCAATCCACGTGAACCGAATTTTTGCTGAAATAGTTCTTGCGCACGTCCCGCAAAATCAAAGATTGAATTCCACGGTCCGACCAATAAAAGATCGTCTCCGCCAGCGAAGATTGTATAAATCCAGGTCCAATCCGGCTTTCGCATTTCGTTATTCAGGGTCACTCCAAAAAAGTGATCCATCTCTCGGCTAAACTGCGATAAAAGAGTGAAGTCTTGAGCGGTGGCCAATAACCCATTGATGAAATTGCCCAGCGAATCCACATCCGCTTTGAGCACTCCCAGAAGCTGATCGCCAGAGGATTGTTCGGCAATAGTTTGGAAATCTACGGGGATTCTAGTGGAAATATCCGGTGGCGGAATATGACGCGCCAACGCGCGGGAAAAGACCTGACGCTCTTCGGCGTGAATGTCTTGGGATTGCGACACCAGATGCAATAACGGGCCATTGTTGGAAGCAGGACGCTCTTTAGTTAATGAAACACTCCATCCCGGCAAAGCAAAAGTACGGTCATTCCTTGACGCCGTTTCAGACAAGGTTACCCATTCGGTATCAGGGATCAGCTTTCCCAAACGACGGTCATCATTGCATCTACTACAAAGTTTTCGTGCTTCTCCGTCATCGCGGTCAACGTCGTCGACAATTCCCTTTCGACGACGACATAAATCGCAAGGCGGACTGATAAAATCCAGCATCAATCCTGACACATCCCATTGACCGTTTTTTGTGACCAGATTTGCCCAGCTTCGCGCTTTTTCTGTTTGTAATAAATGAAGCGTGGTTTCGTAAAGAGACTGTGGATTATCGCCAACGTCGTTTATTGCCAGAGAAAACCGAAGCTGGGCATTTGTTTTCTTCAGCAACCATTCTGTCATTTGCTCAGTTTCGGATTGCACTTGTAAGCGTTGCCGTTCAGTCAGCATGGATGTTTCGATGATGAATTTGCCCGCGCCACAAAACAGCAATTGCTCTTTGACACATTCCGCAGCCTTCAAAATTCGTAACGCCAGACACTCGGCTACCAACTGAATAAAAAATGATCGGGCACGCAAACGTCTGGCTTGCTTGCCGCCTTCGTTGGCTACATCAAACAGATAATCTTGAATTCCAGACAAATCGCCAATGATAAGCATGAGTTCATCCAATCACTGTCGCATTTACAACAATGCAGGGAAAAAAAACAAATATTCGGGGCGTGGCCGATTGCTGAGCAGACTGAAGCTGAAAACTGGCTTTCTGTTCGAGCAATTTATCGGGGCTAACCGGCAGCCGGTGACTTTTGATCCAAGTAGTTCCGGCTAATTTGCGAATGTGGGCGGATATTAAAACGGGCTTGTGGTTTTTGTCACGAAAATTTTCTTGAGGAGAGTATTTTTAGCGGATTGGTGAGGAAGCCGGGCGGCCCCTGGGTGAAGGTTTGATGCGTTGCTTGTTGCAAAACCTTGACCGATTGGCCGCTCGGCGGTGGTGATGGTGCTTTGTGCCGAATCAGGAAGTCGGCGGGGTGGCGGGTTTGTCCGGTTCCTTTTCGGTTTTTTCCGGCGCGGAGTTGTAGCTGCGGCGTTCGATGTGGCTGGCGCGTGCCCAGGTCGCCAGCATTACCGGATCGCCGTTGAATTTGTTGCGAATGACCACGTCCAATTGACGCACGGTTTGCAGCCCTCGGCCAATGGTGTCGTCAATGGCATTTTTGGCGGCGACTTTGGCGCTGAAAGCGGCGCTTTGTTGCGTCAGGGCTTGTTCAAAAGCGTTGATCTGTTGTGTCAGTCGTTCCAGGAAATCGGCTGACAGTTCGTGTTTCACAAATGCTTCTTTGTGGGGTTGCGCATCGGTGATGAAAGCGCGTGCGGCGTTCAGCAGCACTTGATCGTTGTTGGTGCGGGGCAGACGGAATTTATCGTCCAGGCCGGGCGTTTCCATTGCCATCACTCTGGCCGTGCGGTTGAGCGTTGCCAGGCTCTCGCGCAGGTCTTCGCGCAGGGCGGCTTTGGTTGCCGTCTGGCTTTGGGCTGCGCTTTTGCCGGAAATCTGGTTTGCTCCGTGTGCATCCAAATTGCTGACGATGCCGGCGATGGCGGCAAACAGTTCTTTGCCTAAACTGCCTTCCGCAAAAGCCTGATGGTTGGTCAGGCTGAAATCGCGCACGCGTTTTAGCATTTCGTATCGTCTGAGGGCCAAGTTATCCATAGTACTTCTCCTTATGGTTGATTGAATGGTTGAAGGGGACGGCGGCTGAAAGACCATTTCGGATGCGGGCAAGTCGGCGCGGCTTGGGCTGAACTCGTATCGCCGGGCATCCGCTCGGTTTCCACAGTCCAAATCAAAGAGCGGGGTTGCGCGGCGCGGATGGTACGGCAGTATCGCCACTCGAACAAGTGAAAAATTACCTTGTGGGTTTGTCTTGGCGAGGTTTACCTCGCGCAAATGACGTTTTTCTCCGCGCAAGTCTTCTCTTCGGTTGTGCAAGTGATTTGTTGCCAGGCGCGGGGTTTCTGAGGCTGAGCGCAAGTGTGTTTAGGCGTTGTGCAAGACGATTAATCCGGCGCACATCTTCCGACTTCGAGTGCGCAGGCGCTGAAGATGGACATCAGGAAAAACATTTTCTTTCCACAAAGCCACACGAAGAAAACACGAAGAGGAATTGCAATTGAATTGTGTTTTTCTCCGTGAAGGCTTTGTGCGTTTACTCGAAGATAACGAACCCGGCGGCAGGAACGGTGAGTTGCACG
>CAZRXE010000807.1:0-2147 GCA_964603695.1 uncultured Heliomicrobium sp. | reverse complement strand
CACCTCTGAATGTGCAGGTCGCACTCGGCTGAAAACCGCTATAAGCAGCGCGTTTCATCTTTCGATCAATTGCACGGCGTGCGCATCCGGGTCGCGTACCAGCACACTCCGTTTAAATCCCAGCGCCGGTTCGGCGAATTGAATCAAGCCGCTGGAAAGAAAATCGAATTTGTTTTCGCGTAATCGCGCCGCTGCAAATTCGGCGTCGTCGGTCAACAGCTTGGTTTGCCAGTGGATCAAGTCGTTGGTTTTTTTGTCGGTGGGCGTCAATCGTCCGTCGCGCGGCGCAAGGTATTCCAGGAATTCAATGCCGGGGCCGGCCCCCGCGCGCAAGCCGGTGATGCGCAGCCGCGCGCCGAAGACATTGTTCAGCCGTTCCTGTTCGGGGCCGTAATTTTCGCTTTCTCCGGCGACGCGCATTCCCAGCGTGTCGCGATAAAACCGCAGCGCGGCGTCGGTGTCGCGAACGACGATGGCCGTGTGGTCAATCCCCAGAAAGAGTTTACCGGCGTCTTCGCGCGCCAGGCGATGCCATTTTTCGTCGCCTTTGCCTTCGGGGAATTGCAGGATTTCCAGCGCGTGACCGTCCGGGTCTTTGAAATAAAACGCCCGGATGCCGCCGGCGTTTTTGTTCCAGGCAGGCAGGGTTTGCGGGCCGGTCGAAGCGTGTTCGACTTTGTTTTTGCGCAGCCATTGATAGGCCCGCTCCATATCGGCGGTGATGATGGCGATGTGCTGGAACCATTGATCGTTGCTGCGCGAATCCACCGGCACGGGACGACCGCGCGGCGCGAGGTATTCTGTCAGTTCGATGAATTCGCCGCCGAGCCGCATTCGCACCACGCGCATTCGCAAACCGAAAACGCCTTGCAGGTGTTCGTAATCTTCGCTGACGACTTCCGTGTCGGAGACTTTCTCGAAAGACAAGACCTTCGAGAAAAACTCTGCCGAAGCGTCCGCATCACGCACGGTGAAGCCGACGGAATCCACGGCTTTGATTTGGGCGCTCGATTGCCGCGCGGTGGTCTGAGCCGTCAACAACCACAGCGAAAACAGTAGCGCCGTCAGCATTGCATAACGAGTTTGTTTGAAGAGTCTGGGTTTCATAGCGCCGATGAAATCCCAACGACGGCTGAGAATATTCCTGACGGTTGGAGCGGCAGGCGTTGCGGCTACTTTTCTTCGCCGACGCGCAGAGCCACCAGCCTGCTTTCGTTGACGGAGTTGCTACTTGGTGTGGCGGAGATCACGCGCAGCACCAGAGCCGCGCCATTGCGCAAATTGGCGGTAAGGCGCTGGAACTCTTCCAGATTGCGAACAGGTTGGCGATTGACTTCGATGATGAGATAGCCGGCCAGCCAACGCATTTCCGCAGCCGGGCCAAGCGGGTCAATATCCGAAATGACCACGCCTTGTTTAACGGCGGTTTTCTCCGCGCTTTTGGGACTGTTGTTTGTGGACGCCTGCACGGATTCGGGCGTTAGTTCGCGGACAGCGAAGCCCAGCGGGTAATTCGTTTTTTGAATGGCGGGACGGCTTTCGATTTGGCGTTCATTCGCGTCAGGCGGGCGGCGATCCAGCCGGACGGTCAGGTTCAGTTTTTGGCCGGCGCGAAACACGCCGATTTTGACTTGTTGCTGCGGTGAGGTATTGGAGACGGCATTGAAGAAATCATCCGAATGTCGTAGCGGCTGGCCGTCGAAATCCGTCAACACGTCATATTCCTGCAAACCAGCGCGCGAAGCCGGCGTGTCCGGCGAAACATAAGCCACCAGCACTCCCTGCAAATTGCCCAAGCCCAGACCTTCGCGGAATTCGTGCGACAGAGTTTCCGGTCGCAAACCCAGATAGCCGCGCGCGACCACGCCGTTGATGCGCAATTGGTCAACGACTCGTTTCACCACGTTGCTAGGCACGGCGAAGCTGATGCCGCGACTGTCGGCGCGAATGACCGTATTGACGCCGATCACTTCGCCGGATTTGTTCAGCAAAGGGCCACCGGAATTGCCGCGATTGATGGCGGCGTCGGTTTGAATGAAGTTTTCAAACGGCTGGTCGCCGTAAACCTTGCGTCCCAGTGCGGAAACGATGCCAGCGGTGACGGAGTGTTCGTATTCCAGCGGATTGCCGATGGCGATGACCGGGTC
>CAZRXE010000806.1:0-5378 GCA_964603695.1 uncultured Heliomicrobium sp. | reverse complement strand
AGGGAAGTGGCGAAAGCGTGATTGAAGTCGGCACAATTTCCGCCGGTCAGTTGGGTTTGACGCAGCCGCGCGCGGTTTCTTTTGTCGGCGAAGAGCCGAATGTGCCAAACAACGAAGTTGTGGAAACTGAGAAGCCCAAGCCGGAGTCCAACGCCGAAGTTTTGCCTTCGGATGTGAAGCAAAAGCCGAAGGACAAATTGCAGACGACAGAGCGTCCGACGGCGAACCAGACTTCGCAAGTGGTTTCACCGACTCCGATGCGTGGCGGTTCGCCGAACACCAACGTTGAAGTTGGACGAACGTTCGGTTCACAAGCGCCGGCGATGACGAATGGCGTGGGCGTCGGCGCGGGGACGAATCTGGGCGCGAGCGGTGTGCCGGGCGGTTCGGCTTACGGGCGGATTATTCAAGGCATCCTGGGACGCAACTACAATCCGCCGCAAAGTGGCGATGTAAGCGGCGTGCAGTACGTCAAAGTTCAATTGCGGATTGCGCGCGACGGGCAGATTCTTTCGGTCGTCAATGGCCGCGTGCCGCAGAGTTATTTCAAGCAAACCAGTTCTTACGATCTGGTCAACAAGGCGGCGGAACGCGCCATTCTAGCGGCGGCTTCGCAAGGATTGCCGCCGTTTCCGAACGGGTTTTTGATGGGCGCGCAGGAAGCCGTCGCCGAAATCTGGTTCCGTTATCCGAAATAAAGCAGGAGAAGTAATGAAACGTTTTGGGTGGATTTTGCCGGTGATTGTCGCTGTCGTTTTGCTGAGTTTGCCGAAGACTACGGCGCAGCAAAATCAGCAGGACGAGTTGCGCAAACAGATCGGCACGATCATTGTCACGCCGGGCAATGGCCCCGCACTGGCGGTGGCGGATTTTCAGTCGCGCGCTTCCGGCGAGGATGCGACGGTCGCGACCTTCAACGAAGTTCTTTGGAGTGATTTGAAATTCGCCGGCGTTGCTAATTTGGTCGGCAAAAGTTTGTATCCGAAAACGAAGCTGGCAGATCCAGCTTCGCTGAAATATGAAGAGTGGGCGAACGATCCGGTTAAGTCGGATTACGTGGCCTTCGGCAGCATTACGGCAGCCGAAAGCGCGCAGGGTTTTCTTTACGACGTGAAAACGCAAAGCCAGTTGCTGACTGCCAGTTTGAGCGGCAATGCGCGCGAGATGGCGCATCAGTTTGCCGATCAGATCGTCAAATTGTTGACCGGGCAGGACGGCATAGCGACTTCCAAAATCGCCTACATTGTCAACCGCGAAGTTTCGATGATGGATTACGACGGTTACGGCGCGCGGCAATTTACGCGCGATGGTTCGATCGCCTTGTTCCCGTCGCTGTCGGTGGACGGCAAACGGCTGGCTTATGTTTCTTATCGCAGCGGTCATCCGAATGTAGTTATTCGCGGCGAAGACGGCTTGATTCTAGGTTCAACTCAGTTCAAAGGGACCACGACTTCGCCATCTATAGCGCCGGACGGGCGGATTGTGTTCGCTTCGAGCAAGGACGGCGATTCGATGGAACTTTACGTGGCGAACGAAGACGGCTCGAATGCGCGACGGCTGACGCGGACGCGCTCGGTCAATATTTCGCCGCGCTGGAATCAGAAGACCGGACGCGAAATCGCTTTTGTTTCCGACCGTGGCGGTTCGCCGCAGATTTATTTGATCGGCGCGGATGGCACGAACGAACGTCCTTTGCTGACGTTGGGCGGGCAAATGGATTCTCCCGCGTGGTCGCCGGACGGGCGTTTCATAGCATTCACCTGGGACGGCGGCGGCGGCGGGTTTAACATTTATCTGGCCGATGTGGCTTCGGGACAGGTCTTGAAACTGACACGCGAAGGGCGCAACGAAAACCCGACCTGGTCGCCGGACAGTCGTCATATCGCGTTTCAATCGAACCGCACGGGACGCTGGGAAATCTGGGCGACGCACATTGACGGCAGCGAACCACGCCAGTTGACACGGACTGGCGGGCGTTCGCCGTCCTGGTCTAAATAATTTTACAATCGTAGTTATCAACGGCGTGAACAATCCCCAGTAATGATAAGCTCACGAAAATTCACAAGGAGAAAAGCAACAATGACCCGCAATTTCCGCAACTACGCGCTGCTAGCTTTGGTGTCGCTGCTGGCGGCATTTCTGACGGCCTGTGCGCCGCCGACAGCGAAGCTGACCGTTTCCCGCAATGAGGTGAAGGCCGGCGAGCCTGTCACCGTCAAATGGGAAACCAAAAACGCCAAAGAGATCACGCTCAATGGCGAAAAGGTTGAAAAGATCGGCGGCAAAAGCGTGATTCCCACCGCCACCACTAAATACGAAATCGTCGCCAAACGCGGCAAGAAAGACGCGCGTGACAGCGCCACCGTGACGGTCAATTCCACCAAAGCCGCCGCGCCCACAGTCAGTTTGAAAGCCGATCAAAGCGCCATCGAACGCGGACAGAACACCAAGTTGATGTGGGCGACCACCAACGCCAAAATCATCACCATTTCCGGCCTCGGCGAAGTACCCGCGACGGGCGAACGCGAAGTCAGTCCGCGTGTTTCGACGACCTACACGGCGACGGCGCTGGGCGATGGCGGCAATGCCACGGCCAGCACACGCGTCACCGTAACTGATCCGCCACCGCCGCCAATTGCCGAACGTCCGCGCACTGTGACCGAAGAAGCTCCGAAGCCGAAGGAACCGGCGATTGCCGATCAGTTCCGCAACATCATGAAGCCGATCTTTTTCGATCTGGACAAATCGGACATCAAGGCTTCTGAACAAGACAAGCTCCGCCGGTTGGCCGAATGGCTGAACCGCGAAAATAATCGCACTATCGTTTTCCGCGTCGAAGGCAATTGCGATCCGCGCGGAACTGCGGAATACAATTTGGGACTGGGCGACCGCCGCGCTCGCGCCGTCAAAGACTTTCTGATCAGCCTGGGTATTGATCCCAGCCGGTTCGAGACGGTCAGCTACGGTTCGGAAAAATCTGCTGGTCGCGAAGAAGGTGCGCCGGAAGTTGCGCCTTCGTGGGCGAATGACCGCCGCGCCGATTTCGTTTACGTTCGCGGCGGCGACAAGCCGTAATTGGTTGCCTGACGCATTGCTTCCAGCATGCGAAACGCACACTGGAAGCGATGCGTACACAGACGCTATGGGGATATGTTATGTGCAAGAGTTTTTTGATTCGAATTTTATTGTGGCTGCTGGTGGCGGCGATGCCGTTTGCCGCCGCTGCTCAAAGCAAAGACCAGCGCGAAAAAATTGACCGCATGGCTGTGCAGCTTGAGGAATTGAAAACCGAAATGGTTTTGATGCAGCGCCAGAATCAATCCATGCAGGAAACCTTCAACAAAACGAGCGGCGAGTTGAACACCTTGATCGTGCAGATGAGCGACAATATTGCCGCCATTCGTCGTGCGCAATCGGCCATTTCGACGAATTCAACGGAAACTTCCACGCAGGTTTCGGCCATGGGCGAACGCATGACGACCACCAATCAGCGGATGGAGCGGTTGTCGGAACAATTCGCGCAACTCAAGAAGGTGATCGAAGACATTCCGAAAATGCCGACTTTCACTCAACTGACGCCGGGCAACGCGGAGCAGTTATTCGCCGCCGCTTACAGCGATTATTCGCGCGGCAATTTCGATTTGGCGATGTCGGAGTTCAAACAGTACGTCGAGACTTTTCCGAGTTCGGAACTGGCCGACAACGCGCAGTATTGGATTGGCGAGATTCTTTACGCGCAAAAGAAATTGCCGCAGGCCGTCGCGGAGCTTGAGAAAGTGGCGGTGATAAATCCGACAGGCGACAAAACGGCTGTTGCTTTGTACAAACGCGGCTTGCTTTTGCTGGAAATGGGGAAGAAGGAAGAAGCCGTCGCGCAGTTTTTGGTGCTGAACAAGGATTACTCGAAAACTCCCGAAGGAACGCTGGCGACTCAGCAGTTGCAGCAAATCGCGCCGGAAGCCCTGGCCCCTCCGCCGGCACCGGAACCTGAAAAACCTGCGGTACGCAAACCACGTAAACCCTGACTTGGAGCGCGGATGGCAACATCCGCGCTTTACCTCCAAACGACCTCGGCGGTTTTCAATGTGACATTTTTACCTTTCAGCCTTTCAGTGCCGAGCGGTTTTAGCAGGAAGCCTTCATCCAAAGCCTGCATGGTGTTTTCGCTGACGACGATTTGCCCTGGCGCGGAAATACTTTCCAGACGTGCAGCGGTATTGATGGTGTCACCGATGGCCGTGTAATCCAGGCGCGTTTCCGAACCGATGTATCCGACAATCGCCGGCCCCGTATTGATGCCTATGCCGATGGAAATCGGCGGCAGGTTTTCGGCTTTCAGTCTTTCGTTAAAGCCCACCATGGCGCGCTGCATTTCGATGGCAGCGCGAACGGCTTGAATGGCGTCCAGCGCCGTGACGTAAGGCGCGCCGAACATCGCCATCAAACCGTCGCCGATATATTTGTCCAGCGTCCCGCCGTGGCGAAAGATGATTTCGCTGACCATCGAAAAATAACGGTTCAGCAGATTGACGATCATTTCCGGAGTGCTGCTTTCCGACAACGTGGTGAAGTTACGCACATCGGCAAACAGCGCCGTCACTTTTTGCCGCACGCCGCCCAGGCGAATTCCATCCGGCGAACGCAGGATTTCATCCACCACCTGACGTGGCAGAAAGCGTTCAAAGCTCGATCTGGCTTGCGCCTGTTTTTGTAACTTCTCGTATGTGATGACAGTGTTGAGCGCGATGCCCGTATGAACGGCGACGGCATTGAGCAAGTCCAGATCGTCCGCCGAAAATGGTTCCGGGTCCTCGTGCCGGTCGGCGTAAATGATTCCCAGCAATCCGCGCGGGCCGACAATAGGCGCGGCCATCACGGATTGAATTTGATTGTACAGAATGCTTTTCGACGCAAAGCTCGGATCACTTTGCTGGGCGTCTTCCAGCAAAACTGAAACACGTTCGCTGGCCACGCGGGCGAAAATGGTTTGACTGATTGGCAGCGGCGTTCCGATGTCGCCTTCCTTGCGCATTCTGGCGGCAACCTGTTCAAACTCGCTTTGTTCGTTTTTGCGGAAGATGAAGCAGCGTGAAGCCGAGGTGACGCTGATCAGAATCTCGAAGACCTGATCGTAGATTTCCTCCATCGAAAAGACCGAACTGAGTTTATGACTGAGATCATAAAACAGCCGCAGAATTCGTTCTTTTTTCTCCAGCTCCTGGCGGTAAACGAGCGAAGGCACTTCCTGCGATTCCGAAAAACTGTGGAGTGCGGAAACCGAGAGCAAATCGTTAGGGGTTTTCTGCACGATTTCACGGAAAGATTCGGAAGGAATCTGCGTGCGCATTGGATCGGCTTCCTGATAGGTGATGGAGCAT
>CAZRXE010000805.1:0-2489 GCA_964603695.1 uncultured Heliomicrobium sp. | reverse complement strand
CGCAATCGAATTACGGGTGGTGGCGTGACTGCGGGCTTGGATTTTGGCTTGGCATTGGTGGCGAAGCTGCGCACACGGGATTATGCCGAAGCCGTGCAACTTTATCTGGAATACGATCCGCAGCCGCCTTTTAACGCCGGTTCGCTCAAGACCGCCGGGGCAGCGGCCAAACAATTCAATGTAGATATGTTCAAGCCTTTTGCCAAAACGGCTCGTGAAGCGGCGATTCGCGCGCAGAAGCGATTGGGCTAAAAATTGGAGCATTGATTCGGGGGATACGCCTGTCCGCCGGGTAATTTTCGGAGGCATTTATGTCTGACTCAAACACCAATGCGAATCCAATGGAGCAGCCTGCTGCCGCCTCGACGTCGTTGGCGCATTTCTACCGCGTCGTCTGGCGCTGGCATTTTTACGCCGGGCTGTTTGTCGTGCCGTTTATGGTAATGCTGTCGTTGACGGGCATTATTTACCTGTTCAAACCACAGCTTGACCGGTTGATGTACCGCAACCTCATGTACGTATCGCCGCAATCACAGGCGGCGGCGGCGAGCGAACAACTCACCGCCGTGCGCCGCGTGTTTCCTCATGCCCGGATCGCTTCGTTCCAAATGGGCACGCAGCCGGATCGCAGCTCTGCCGTCCCCATTCACACCAGCGATGGCCGCGAAATAACGGTTTACGTCAATCCCTACACAACGCAGGTGCTCGGCGTGATGGACAGCGAATGGAATTTACAGGCCGTCGCGGTGCGCGTGCATGGCGAATTGATGATTGGGCGCGTGGGCGATTGGCTGGTCGAACTGGCCGCTTGCTGGGGCTTGGTGCTGCTGGTTTCCGGTTTGTATTTATGGTGGCCGCGCAACGGTTCGCGTGTGTGGGGAGTGTGGCTGCCGCGGTTGAATCTGAAAAACCGGCGGGTCTTCTGGCGCGATTTGCATTCGGTGACGGGCGTGTACGGCGCGCTGGCCATCGCATTCTTGATTCTGACCGGGTTGCCCTGGGCGAGCTTCTGGGGCACGAACTTCGCGCGCATCTGGGATCGTTACCCGGCGCAGCAATCGCCCGCCGGATTCAAGTCCGTAGCTTTGACCGGTTCGCTCAACAAAACAACGGAGAAGAACGTTCCCTGGGCCGTGGAGCAGATGCCGATGCCGCAGTCGAAGGCGACAAGCCCGGACGCTACGCACGAACATCATTCAGCGCAAAGGTCGTCCACTCCCCAAACCGCTTCGTCCGCGACAGTCAGCCTGGATTCCATTGTCGCATTGGCCAAAGAGAACAACGTGCGCGACGGATTCACCGTGACACTGCCGAAAGGCGCGGAAGACGTTTACACCATCTCAGCGCCGACCGACGATCCGTTACGACAAGCCACGCTGCACGTAGATCAATACAGCGGCAATGTCCTGGCTGATGTGCGCTGGCGCGATTACAGCTTGGTGCCCAAGGCGACGGAGATGGGCATCGCCTTGCACGAAGGCGTTTATTTCGGCTTGGCCAATCAACTTCTGATGCTGGTTGCGGCACTGGCGATCATCGTGCTGTCGGTCAGCGGCGTGGTGATGTGGTGGCGACGCCGCCCCGCGAAAACACTGGGAGCGCCCGCGATGCCAGCGAACTTCCCGCTCTGGAAAGGCGCAGTCGTCATCATTTTGGTGATGGGACTGGCCTTTCCTTTGATGGGGTTGTCGCTGGTGGCTGTGTTGTTGCTTGATTATTTGCTGTTATCGCGCATCCCCGGCTTGAAAGCCATTTTTGGGTGAAATTGCGCAGGAGCTTATTTGGTATGTGCGGAATTCAGCACGGGATAAAACTGGGTGAAAACCCGATCCGTGGCAGCTTTTTGCTGATGGCACGACAGGCAGGCGTTGTCGGGAAAAGGTTTGGCTTTCGCCAGCGGTCTGCCTTCCATATCGGTGAAACCGAAATAGGCCCAGCCGCCGGGAAAGCGTTTGCTGTCTTTGACGGAGGCTTCGAGCGCGATGAATTTTTCGGCATACGAGCCTTGCAAGCCGGCTTCGTTTTTCCGCGCGGCTTCGGCGATTTCCAGAATCATGACGGTTCCTTCGGGAAATTTGCCGGTCTTGAGGAATTCCCGATAGGACGACGGATTGATGTACACGTGCTTGATGTCTTCTTCACTGTTGGCGCTGGCGGGCGCGGGGTTCGGCATGTAGTTCAGGCCGGTCGAACTGCCGACGAAAACCCATTCCCGATAGCCTTCCGGTCGCAGCATCGTGTCTTTGCCTTCAAAGACGGCTACAGATTTGTCAGCGGATGCGGCTTGCGGCTTTTTCGCTTGCGCCAACGCTGACGGATTGGACGAAGAGTACGTAACGCCTAGGGCCGCGAGAGCCAGGGCTGTCAGTAAACAGATTTTTGCGATTCCGATTGTGTTGTTCATGGTAACGACTCCTTTGAAGTGAAAATTGAGTTTGGTCAGGAGATCAAATACGACCGGCGCAAGGTACTCAGACATAGGACAATCG
>CAZRXE010000804.1:0-3577 GCA_964603695.1 uncultured Heliomicrobium sp. | reverse complement strand
GCGAGTTGAACCACGCGCGCGCCAAAGTTCAGCCCTGTAATGCGGCCAAACGTGGTGCTGTTGACGTTCTGGTCGCCAACGAAGAAGAGCGGATGATTCAGGAAATTGAAGAGATCCGCGCGGAATTCCAAATTCTTCGTTTCTTTAATACGAGTACGTTTAATCACCGAGAAATCCCATGAAGTCTGAGACGGCCCGTCGAATTGCAACCGCTGCAACTGGCCGATTTCTCCCGGATTCGGATTGAAAAAGACCTGGCCGGTAAAGCCGGCCGTGTTGCCGAGATTATCCGGGCCCACGCCGCGTCCCGTTGCGGTATCAATAGCTGACGGGTTGATGTAATAAACACGTCCGTCCGCCTGTTTGACAATGCCGAACAGCTTTTGGATCTCACTCTTCGACAGTGACGAATTGGCAGGGTTCGTGCCGGTCAGGCCGGTTCGATTGAATGTGCCGCGTCCGGAGAGAATGGAAATCGGAGCGCCGCTCTGGTAATGGACGATGGAACTGACTTGCCAGCCGCCCACCACACGATCCAGCACACCGCCGGAATTCAGGAGTTTCTTGCCCGCGCCGAAAGGCAATTCGACAATCACGCTCGCGTTCAGCACGTGCGTCACGTCGAAATCAGCGCGTCTCTTTTCCAATTCAGGACGGTTGTTGTCCAGATACGGCTCGAAACGGTTTTGCGCTGTGCCGGTCGAATTGCTCAATACCTTGCTGAAGGTGTAATTCATCTGGCCGAAAATGCCGTTCTTGAAACGACGGCGAAGTTCGGTTTGCAGCGCGTGGTAATTGCTCTGGCCACCATTGGCCGTCAATTGACCGGAGTAGATGCCGCTGTTGGGCAAGAAGAACGCACGTGCCTGAGTCGCAACCGCCGCACCTGCCGAACCAAGATAGAAATCCGCCAAACGTCCGACTTCGCCTTGCTGAATCGCCGTGCGAACCGTTGCGTTCGTCAGTGAACCACCACCGAAGTTCGGAATCACCGTCAGTTGCTGGCTGCCGGCTATCGTGGAGCTAAAGGCGGGATTGAACGTGCCGGTCGCGGCAAGCGCCAAATAACCGTTGTTGCGCGCCCGTTGGAAATCCTGCAGGAAGTCCGTGCGAATGGCATTGGGTTGGTTGACTTCAATTCCCTGCCAGATGTCGCGTCCCAGCGTTCCCACGTAGCGCGCTTCGACCGCCATATCCCAACCGATTTCGCGTTCGATGCCGAAGCTGATTTGATGCACGTAAGGCTGGCGCAGATTTTGATCCAGCGTCAATGCCGCCGAAGTCAAACTAATGCTATTGATCTGATCGGCGTAAGTGCGCGGAACCAAAAACGTCGGCGAAGGAATCGTCGGCGCGCCGTCTTTCAGAAAGGAATACAGGTTCAACAACTGAGGCGTCGTGGCCAAACCAGCGTTGCCGTTCGACGCGGCACGCGCCACTGTCAGCGTTTCTTCGTTCACAAAGGTCAATGTGTAACCGGCGCGAATCGAAGTCTTGCCGTTCTTGAAAGGATCCCAAGCCAGTCCGACTGAGGGGCCGAAATTGTTCAGGTCTTTTTTGTAAAAGCCGCCGTTGACGAAATCCAGTTTGCCGTTCGGATCAAGCAAGGTTTCGCGCGCGGATTTTCCAGCGGTCACCGGCAACAATTGCAGGTTTGCATCTTCTTTGAGCGGGCTGAAGTATTCCCACTTCAGACCCAGGCGAACGCTCAGGTTCGGGCGCAAACGCCAGTTGTCCTGCCCATAGAAAGACCAGTTGTCGAAGGTGAAGTTGCGATCGTTCGCCAGTCCGGGGACATAGCCCGAAGTCTTGTCCTTCACCTGGAAAGTTTGGCTGATGTTCGAAACCACGCCTCCCAACACCGACCGCAAGGCATTGGCTGCGGCCAGATCCGCCGCCGCAATGGAAGCGCCCGGGAAATTCGCCGCCACCAATTGCTGACTGGCCGGAGCCGCAGCACTGAAGCCGAAGTTCAGCGTCGGGTAAACGCCGGCGAGATTATAAGGATTGACGCGAATTTGTTGGAGGCTGCCGCCGAATTGCACGGCGTGATTGCCCGTGACGTATGAAGCATTGTCAATGTATTGACGAGTGCGAGTGTCGCGGCCTTGCGGCAGGAAAGTGACCTCGCGCGTGGTGACTGGCAGGTTGCCATAGAACAGCCCGCTATAATTTTCAATGGATTCAAACGCGACCGGCGCGAGATTGACGCCCACACGAAATTCATTGTTGAGCTTGGCCGTCGGAACCCAGCGCCAGGCCCCGACATACAGTTTGACAGGCGATGAAGTGAACACCTTCGGTCTCAGATTGATCGCATCCAGATCAGTGCGGTCGTCGGTTTCTTTCATGCGCTGGTGGATGAATTCAAAGCGATTCCGTTCCGTCGCCTGGTAATCGGTGCGGAACGCATACTGATTGCGGTCGTTCTTATCGCTTTGGTTGAAGCGATACCCCGCCGTGTTCAACAACCGGGTAGTACTGGAATTGCCCACATCAAAATTATTGACCAAAGAGGCTGAAGGCACATTGGCAAAGGCTTTTTGCAAAACAGCCGGATCAGCCGTCAACCCCGGAATGACGTTGAGTACATTCACGGCCTGAACCGTGTTGTCGCTCGGACGAACATAGCGGAACACGCCGGTCAGATAATCCGCATTGGCCGGAATCGTGTTGTTCTGGGTGGTTTGCGTGCGCTGGCGGAAGCCTTCATAGGTGAAGAAGAAGAAGAGTTTGTCTTTGGCGTCGTTCCAACCGCCGATCGGCCCAAACACTTTTTTCGGAACCAGCACCGGCCCGCTGATGTTGCCGCCGAATTGATTACGATTCAAAAACGGGCGTCGGACGCTTTGGCCCGTCAGGCGATCAATCGTCGCATTGTTGAACCAACTGTTGGCGGCCAGCGCGGAGTTGCGATTGAACTCATACAAGCTGCCATGAAATTCGTTCGTACCCGACGGCGTGACGAGTTTGACTTGCGAAGCGCCGCCTGCGGAATCCGCGCCCTGAGTGTTGGTGGTGATCGTGAATTCGCCGATCGTGTCCGAGGTCGGACGATTCGGCACGAAGTCCAACGAATTGGTGCGGATGAAGTTGTCCTGGATGTTGATTCCATCTTGCGTCAACTGCGTCCAGCTCGGGCGCCCGCCGTTGATTGTGGTATTGGTGCGTGTCGGCAACCCGACGACGCCGGCTTGCAGACGAACTAATTCAATCGGATTCCGACCATTCAGGGGAAGGTCAACAATCTGGCGGCGAATGACCGTAGTGCTCACGTCGGGGCTGCTGGTATTGACCAGATCCGAACCGGCCGTAACCTGTACCGAATCCGTGGCCTGACCGATTTCAAGCGTGGCGGAAAGCGAATAATCGCGTCCCGGATCAACTTTGACTTCCGTGTATGACACGGTTTTGAAGCCGCTGGACTCGATCTTGACGGCATACGATCCCGCCGTTAATTGCGGAACAGTGAATACGCCTTCTTCATTGACCGTGGCAGTCTGAATTGTCTGTCCGGTTCCTTCGTTTGTGACCGTAACTTTTGCTCCTGTCACTACCGCGCCGGTCTGGTCGCGGA